>CAVJSG010000013.1:4330-18579 GCA_963651895.1 Campylobacteraceae bacterium | reverse complement strand
AGACATTTGCTTGCAAGGCTTTTCCACAAAGGGCGATAAAATCTTGGACGCCCCGCTTGCCAAAATCGGCGGCAAGGGGCTTTTCACAAAGGAACTTGAAGAAGCTATGCTCGCTCGCAACGCCCATTTTGCCGTGCATAGCTTAAAGGATGTGCCAAGCTTTTTCCCACAGGGGCTTACTTTGGCGGCGGTTTGCGCGCGTGAAGTGCCAAATGACGCGCTTTTAAGCGAAAAATTCAAGGATTTAAACGCCTTGCCAAGTGGCGCAAAAGTCGGCACCACAAGCCTTCGCCGCAAAATGCAGCTTTTAAGAATGCGCCCGGATTTAAAAATCATCTCACTTCGCGGCAACATAAACTCACGCTTAGAAAAGCTAAAAAACGGCGAATTTGACGCCATCGTGCTAGCTTACGCGGGGCTAAAACGGCTAAATTTGGACAAAAGCGTGAATTTTTTGCAAAAATTCAGCCTAGATGAGATGGTGCCGGCGGCTTCGCAGGGGATTTTGGGCATTGAGAGTATCGATGAGGCGGGACTTTTGGGGCTTTTAGCTTGCCTTGATGATGAAAATTCAAGGATTGCTAGCAAAATCGAGCGCGGTTTCATCAAGGTTTTGGATGGCGGCTGCCAAGTGCCCATAGGCATAAACGCTGAGATTACGGGGGATAGCGTGAAAATCCGCGCGATTTTGGGACTGCCTGATGGCAGCGAAATTTTGCAAGAAACGCAAACTCTGCCCCTAAATTCGTGCGAAAACGCGGGCGAAAATTTGGCGAATTTTTTCATAAAAAAAGGCGCACGCGAACTTCTAAAACGCGCCGAGAGTATGGTATAGCGGCGTTTTCAACGCCTCGCAATGACAGCGTGGGCGTGAATTTTTAGGCGTTTTTGGGTAAAAATTCACGCTAAAATTCATAGCAAACGCCAAAAATTTAGAGAATTTTGTGAATTTCGCCAAGAAATTTACAAAATTCACGCCACGCCCTAAAAAACGCCACTGAAAAAGGTTGATAAAATGCAAAAATTCATAAATTTACTAGAAAAAAACGGCTTACTAAAAATCATCCAAAGCCCTGTGGATACGGAGCTTGAAATGGGACACATTGCCTACATAGAGGCAAAAAAGGGCGAGGGCGGCAAGGCTTTGCTTTTCACACGCCCCACGCACAAGGGCAAAGAGTTTGAATTTCCCGTGCTTATGAACACTTTTTGTAGCGAAAGAGCCCTAAATTTAGCCTTTACGCGCCCTTATGATGAGGTAGCAAGCGAGATAGCCGCACTTACGAAAATGCACATTCCAAAGACTTTTGGGGCGAAAATCGATTTTTTTAAGAAAATTTTAAGCCTAAAAAATGTCCCGCCCAAACGCCTTAAAACCCGCGGCGAGTTTGAATTTAAAGAGCTTAAAAGCCTAGACGAGCTGCCCATTCTCAAAACTTGGGAAAAAGATGCTGGCAAATTCATTACTATGGGGCAAATTTACACGCAAAGCGTGGATAAATCGCAGCACAACTTGGGTATGTATCGCCTGCAAGTGTGTGGGGCGCGCGAGCTGCTAATGCACTGGCAGATTCACAAGGACGGGGCGAACTTTTTTGAGGGTTATAAAAAAGCGGGGCTTAAACAAATGCCCGTGAGCGTGGCGATAGGCGGCGACCCGCTTTACATTTGGTGCGCCCAAGCACCGCTGCCAAAGGGCATTTTCGAGCTTTTGCTTTATGGTTTCATCAAAAAAAGCCCAGCACGGCTTGTGCGCTGCGAGAATGGGCTTTTCGTGCCAAAGGACGCTGACATAGTCATCGAGGGCTTTGTGAGCCTTGATGAGAGCCGAGTGGAGGGACCTTTTGGCGACCACACGGGCTTTTACACGCCCGCCGAGCCTTTCCCCGTGATGAAAATAAGCCGCATAATGGCTAAAAAAGGGGCGATTTATCAAGCCACGGTGGTGGGAAAGCCGCCCATTGAGGACCGCGTGATGGCTCTTGGCACGGAAAGGGTGTTTTTACCGCTCTTTCAGCTCACTACCCCCGATGTCATAGACTACAAAATGCCTGAAAATGGCGTTTTTCACAACCTCATTTTGAGCAAAATTCGCGCGACTTACCCCGCCCACGCCACGCAGCTAATGCACGCCTTTTGGGGCGTGGGGCAGATGAGCTTCGTCAAACACGCCATTTTCGTGGGGCAAAACGCGCCGCGGCTTGATGACTACGCGGCTCTCGTGCCTTTTGTGCTAAATCGCTTCGATGTGAGCAGGCTTTATTTCAGCGAGGGCATCTGCGACCAGCTAGACCACGCCTCGCCGAACGCTTGCTTTGGCGGCAAGGCTGCACTAGACGCTACTTGCGAGGATGAGTGCGGAGAAAAGCCTGAAATTTTAGGCGATGATGAGCTTTTTGAGCTTTTAAACGCCGAGCTATCCTTGCTTGCGTTAAGGCAATTTTACACAAACACCAAAGCTCCCATAGTTTGCGTTTTACTAAACAAAAAAGAGCCTGTGAAATCAAGCTTTGCAAGGCTTTTAAAATTCGCCCGCCACTTTAAAATCATAGTATTTTTAGACGCGCAAAATCACCTCGAAAACCCATATATGCTTGTGTGGCGCGTGGTAAATAATATCGATGCGAAAAGGGATATTTTTTTGGGACGCGATTTTGTGAATTTTGATGAAAATTTGAATTTTGGAGCTGAAAATTCAGCAGTTTTTGATAAGGGCGTGAATTTTTCTAGCGAAAATTCAGCGAAATTCGCGCGAAACTGCGTGGGCATTGACGCCACGGCAAAGGGCGAATTAGAGGGACACACGAGAGAATGGGCGCGGCAGGTGGATTGCACCCCGCAAGTCATAGAAAATTTAATCGAACGAAAAATCATCGAAAACGACAAGGCGTTGTTTGAGAAATTTGAAATTTTTGGCTAGGGTTTGAAAATAAGGCTAAAATGTGTGAATTTTCACTAAAAATTCGCCAAAAAAACAAAAAATTCACGCATTAGCTATGCAAAAAAATGCAGTAGAATGTTATTGCGAGCGATTTTGAAAAAGAGCGTGGCGTAGCCACACTTTGAAAAAGCTGTGGTGCAAAAATTATAACAAACACCAAAAAATAAAAGACGATTTTTGAAATTTAATGATAAAATTCACGGAAAATGTGATTTAAAGTCGCTAACTCGCACGCGATTGCGGGCGAGAAATTGATTTTGCAAGCGTGAGTTTCGTGAATTTTATAAAAATTCACGCAAAAATTCACAAAAACGCTTGAAACAAAGCACATCCACGAGCGCGGTATTGTGGATGAGAAAATCATTTTATCGCCCAAGCGAGAGACAAGCCAAAATAAAAGCAAATTCAATGCTAATAACGCTAAAAATTCACGCCAAACAAGACAAAAAAGGACGCAAAGTATGAAAGCACTAGCACTTTTTAGCGGCGGGCTTGATAGTATGCTCGCTATGAGGCTCATCACAGCACAAGGCATAGCCGTCAAAGCCCTAAATATCAACATCGGCTTTGGCTCGCGCACGGATAAAAGCGCGGATATGGCACGCCGCGCCGCGCTCGTGGGGGCGGATTTTGCGGTGGTGGATATGCGAAGCCCCTACCTGCAAAGCGTGCTTTTTAGCCCAAACTACGGCTACGGCAAGCATTTTAACCCCTGCATCGACTGCCACGCCTTTATGTTTAAGACCGCGCTGGCTATGCTTGAAAGCGAGGGGGCGAGCTTCATCATCACGGGCGAGGTGCTGGGGCAACGCCCGATGAGCCAAAGGGCGGATGCGCTAAATAAGGTGCGCTCGCTGGCTGAGGCTGGGCTGGATGAGGATGCCCAAAATCTCGTCCTCCGCCCGCTTTGTGCGAAAAATTTGCCGCCCACAAAGCCTGAAATTATGGGCTGGGTGGATAGAGAGAAGCTTGAAAAAATCAGCGGTCGCAGTCGCAAAAGGCAGCTGGAACTCGCGGCTGAATTTGGCTTGGAAGATTTTGAGAGTCCGGGCGGGGGCTGCTTGCTGACGCTGCAAAGTTTTGCGAGCAAAATCAAGGACTACAAGGCATTTGAGCCTGATATGGGCGTAAATGACGCGCAGCTGCTAAAATATGGGCGGCACCTGCGGCTGCCGCGTGGGGCGAAGATGATAGTGGGGCGTGATGAGCTGGAAAATGAGCTTTTGCGCGCACTTAAAACGCCAAAATATGAGGAAATAGAGCTTTTTGAGGTGGTGGGGGCGTATTCTTTGGTGAATTTTGGGGGGAATTTGGCTTTGAAGTTGGGTGCGAATTCTCGCTCAAATTTAAGTGAAAATTTGGATGCTGGCGTGAATTCGGCTTTGAATTTGGGTTCTAGTTTGAATTCGGTTTCTAACTTGAATTTTGGTGCGAGTAGTGTGGGAAATTCACGCTCTGACGGCGATTTTGATTTAAATAACGCCGAAAATTCACACTTTGGCGGCGATTTTGATTTAAACAATACTGAAAATTCACGCGGCGGTTTCATCGATGAAAGCGATTTGAATTTAGCCTTAAAAATAGCCCTAAGCTACGCCAAAACGCAGCCTGAAAAAAGCTACAAAATAGGCTTTAAGGGGCAAATTTACACCGCCTCGCCGTTAAAAGATAAAAAAGAAATAGAAAAATTTTTCGTGGGGAAGTAGAAAGGCAAAATTTTACAAAAAGCGTGAATTTTTGGGAATTTTTTGAAAATTTGTAAAAATTAATACCCTTCACAAATCACAAAAGTATGAAATAATATATCATTGCGAGGGAAAATGAGTGTTAGTGAGTTTTTTCACAGCAATTCCACAACCTACAAAAATGCCTATAATTCGTCATTGCGAGATGACAAAGTTGCCGACAATCCAAAATTTAAAGGCTTTTAATAGGTATTTAAACGCTTTTAAAAATGGGTTTAAAGATTAAAAATTTGAGAAATTTAAATTCAAAAATCTACCCACCCCAAACCCCAATCGCAAGGAAGAGGGACTTTTTTTACGCTTTTTTAAAAGCGTGAATTTGGATTGCCACGCCTTGACTTCGTCAAGGCTCGCAATGATAAATTATAGGCATTTTATGGAAGCCGCTCGCAATGACGAATTTTTTTAATTTTTTCGTTTTAAAAAATGGCAAATTCCACAACTTTTCTAAGTGTGGATTGCCACGCAAATCCTTGCGGATTTGCTCGCAATGACAGATTTCTTATGCTTTTTGCGCGCCTTGCGAAAAAAAATCTCACAATGACACTATTATTTTTCAAAACCATACTTTAAAATTCATCACACTCTCATCGCCGCAGATATTTCGCAGCTTTAAGCGCAATGGTTTTTTAGCGCACGAGATTTTGCCGTCCCAAAATTCCTTTGTTTTTACCCCGTTTTTTATGACAAAGGAATTTTTGTCGATTTTTATCTCGCTGTCGCTGTGCCACGCCCCATCGGCGTTTGTGGCATCAAGCGAGATGAATTCTATGCCCTCCAAGCCGTCCTCGCTGATGGTTAGTGGCTCATAAGGCTTGCCGCTTTTTATGCTTTGGGCGGCTCGTTTTTCGTTGTAGGCTTTGAGTTTCGCGTTTAGCCTGTCGCTTAAAAAGCTCGTTATTTGCACCTCGTAGCCGCCCTTCTCTTTGAGCCTGTCTCGCGTGGTTTGGATGGAATTTATCCCCACATCACATAGTTGATATACGATGAGCGGCTTGTTTTGTCGGATTTTGAGAATTTGATGGACATTGACTATATTTTCTACCTTTTGAGTTCAAATTTTATCAGCGAGAATTTTGAAAAATCAGCGGCGGGCGGTGTTGTCAAAAATCTCACAACAGACAAAGTAAAAGAGCAAATAATCCCCCTGCCGCCGCGAAAAGAGCAAGAATTCATCGCGCAGAGTTTGGAGCGGCTTTTCGCCATAAGCAAGGGGTTAAAAAGCGAGTAAATTCACGCGCTTTTTGGCACTAGCGTAAATTTCGCTAAATTTTGCACGAATTTTGCCCTTGCGAGCGGGCTAAAAATGGATTTGTAAATTGAGAAATCGTGGAGCGGGAAACGAGATTCGAACTCGCGACCCCAACCTTGGCAAGGTTGTGCTCTACCCCTGAGCTATTCCCGCGTTTGTGGGCTTTTGCCTTGCTTTTTGCCCCTTTTGCTGGGGGCATTTTGTGCAAAACAAAATGGGATTCTACACAAAAATGTTTTAAAAGTCAAGGTTTTTGGGCGGAAAATTTGTAGAATTTTGAATGACAATTTTTTTGCGCGACAAGTTCGTCATTGCGAGCATAGCGAAGCAATCCATAACGCGACTTTGTCGCGTTTTAGGCGTGAATTTGTGTTTAAAAAACGCACTGCGTGCGTAGTGGATTGCTTCGGCGTTAAATCGCCTCGCAATGACGAATTCGTGGGACTTTGTGAAATTTATGGATCGCCACGGCTTTTTCAAAACCGCTCGCAATGACGGCACAGCGGCGATTTGCGGCAAAAAATTCACACCCAAAGCCTAAATTTATGAATTTTCGCTACAAAAATTTACTAAAAACCCTAAATTTGTGAATTTTAAGCCAAAAATTCGCGCCCAAACCCTAAATTTTCAGCACCCTTATACTCTCGCCGTCCGTGAATTCGCTTTTTGCGTAATCGCTTATAAGCAAATGCGTGCTATAAAAGGGCTTCATCAGCCCTGTGGCAGCACTTGGGGCGAATTTGCCCTCGCTTAAAGTGCCTAAAATTAGGTTGTTTCGCTCGTTTTTGATTTTCAAAGTCCCCTTAAATTCGGCGTTTATGAACTCAAATTCAAAGCCCACGCCACTCAAAAGCCCTAGCAAAGCCCTGCCGACTAAAAAGCAGGACAAAAACGCCGAAATGGGGTTGCCCGGCAGGACGAAAACCAGCCGCGAGCCTTGCTTGTAGAGCTTTGTGGGCTTGGCGGGGCGTATGGTGATGCCTGTAAATAGGGGCGCAAAGCCTAGCTCACTCAGCGCAGAGTCCATAAAATCGGCATCCCCCACGCTCGCACCGCCGCTAGTGATGAGTAAATCATAGTTTGAGTCCGCTAACGCGCTTTTTGTCGCCTCAAAATCATCCCTTATAATGCCTAAATAGCTCACTTCGCAAAGCTCGCTTTTAAGCAAAGCATTGATAGCAGGGGCATTTGAGTTGTAAATGCTGTCTGCGTCCGCATTTTCCCACGCCTCGACAAGCTCGTTGCCGCTTGAAAGCACGCCCACGCGCACCTTTCGCACCACGCGCACCTTGCAAATGCCCTGACTAGCAAGTGCCATTATGTCAGCAGCCCCTATCAACCGCCCTTTGCGCATAAATTTCTCGCCCGCTCGCAGTTCCTCGCCCTTGACTCTGTGCCCGTCATTTTGCTTTACGCTCGCATTCACAAGCAGCTTTTCGCCCGCAAATTCGGCATCCTCCACGCGCAAAATGCTGTCCGCATTGCGTGGCATTTTCGCCCCCGTCATTATCTTGTAGCACTCGTTTTTGCGGATTTCGCGCTCGCCCTTGTCCCCCGCAAATATCGTTCCTTTCACGCTTAAAGGGCTGTCCTTGTCCGCGTAGGCAAAGGCGTAGCCATCGAGCGCGGAGTTGTCAAATGCTGGCAAGTCCTTGCTTGCGACTATGTCCTCGCTTAAAACTCGCCCACGCGCGCCGTCAAGCCCCACTAGTTCAAAGCCCGCCACGCCCTTTATCTCGCGCTTTATGAGGGCTATGGTTTCAAACAAATCTTTTATCATTTTCGCCTCCGTTTTGGTGGTTTTTGTGTCAAATTTTAGCATTTTTGCCTTGAATTTAAGCCAAATTCAGCCCAAATTCACGCAAAATTCGCAAAATTTCAGCCCAAATTTTCCACAAAATCCCAAAAATTCACAATTTACACCAAATTTAATCCAAATTTACCACAAATTCCAAATTCACGCCCCAAGCCCCTAAATTTCACTCATCCATTCTCTCTATCTCCGCCCCAAGCCCTTTTAGCTTGCTCTCTAAGCACTCATAGCCCCTGTCTAAATGGTAAATCCTATGCACGCGGCTTACACCCTTTGCGGCAAGTGCGGCGAGCACGAGTGCCGAGCTAGCTCGCAAATCCGTAGCCATCACATCCGCGGCGTTTAGGGGCTTGCCGCCGTTTATGGTGGCGATATGCCCGCTTAGGCGGATATCCGCGCCCATTCGCGCCAGCTCGCTCGCGTGCATAAAGCGGTTCTCAAAAAGCCGCTCATCGATGATGCTCGTGCCGTGCGCCATCAGCGCAAGTGCCATAAACTGCGCCTGCATATCGGTGGGGAAACTGGGATACTCGCTGGTGGTGATTTCCACAGGTTTTATCTCGCGTGCAGGCGAAATGGCAATGCTTTGCGCGCCCACACTCACGCCAAAGCCCATTTGTTCGAGCTTTGCAAGCACCGCGCCAAGGTGAGCGGGATTTGCCCTTTTCACCACGATTTGCGAGTTTGTGATAGCCCCCGCGCAAAGGTAGGTGCCTGCTTCGATTCTGTCAGGTATGATTTCAAAGGGCTTTAAACACAAAAGCTCGCCGCTAGTGCCGTAAATTTCAAGCTCATCGCCGCCCACGCCCCTTATATCCACGCCTGCTGCGGCTAGCACCTCGCACAACTGCACTACTTCTGGCTCTTTGGCGACATTTAAAAGCCGCGTAGTGCCTGTGGCTAGGGCTGCTGCCATTATGATGTTTTCGCTGCCCGTTACGGTAATTTTGTCAAAAACGATTTCAGCCCCGCGCAGTGCGCCCTTTGCGATGACATAGCCCTGCTTGATGGCGATTTGCGCACCCATTTTTTCAAGGGCTTGCAGGTGCAAATCTATGGGGCGTTGCCCTATGGCACAGCCTCCGGGCAGGCTCACCTCGCACGCTCCAAAGCGCGATAGCAGCGGACCTAGCACGAGGATGGATGCTCGCATTTTTCGCACTATATCATACACAGCCCTTGTGTGAGCGAGCTTTGCGGTGTTTATGATGGCGCGGTTACCTGAAAATTCACACTCCGCGCCTAAATTTTTGAGCAAAACTATGAGTGTGGCGATGTCAGCGACTTGCGGGACATTTGAGATTTGCACCTCGTTTTTTGCCAAAATGCACGCCACGATGAGCGGCAAGGCTGCGTTTTTCGCCCCGCTAATGCTCACCTCGCCTTTTAAACGTGCCTCGCCTTTGATTTGTAGGTATTTCATTTTGCTTGCCTTTTGCCGTTTTTTGTTGCAGTGAATTTGGGTTTGTTTTGCGAAATTTTAGGACTTTGTGCCGCCTTAATTTTACACGAAAATTTGTCAAAAATTTAGGGGCATTATACATTTTTTGGCTAAAAATTCGCTAAAATTCGCCGTAAAATTTGGGGAAATTCAGCGCGTTTTGAATTTCGGCTTAAAATCGCTGAAATTTAAGCAAAATTCAAGGAAGACTATGCAAAAATCGATACTTGGCGTGATTTTAGTGCTTTTAGGTGCTGTTTCTTGGGCTATTTCTGGCGTGCTGGCTGAGTTTTTGTTCCGCTTAAACTACGCTGTGGAGTGGGTGAGCTTTTTTAGACTACTATGCACAGGGCTTATTTTGAGTGTAGTGGGCTTTAAAAGCTGGAAAATTCAGCTTTTTAGAGATTTAAAGCGCGTCATAAGCCTATTTTTCTTTGCTCTCGTAGGCTTGCTACTCACGCAATTTAGCTATTTCAAGGCTATTTTCTACCTCGATGCTGGCACAGCCACGATGATACAATATTCCGCGCCCATTATGATAATGCTTTGGGTGTGTTTGGCTCGCAAAATCGCGCCAAAATTCAGCGAAATCATCGCTCTAATCCTCGTATGCGTGGGCATTTTCTTGCTGGCAAGTGGCGGCGACATTAGCGGGCTGAGCCTGAATTCTTGGGGCGTGTTTTGGGGAGTGCTTGGTGCTGTGGGAGTTGCGTGGTATTCGCTGGGAGCAAGAGCCCTTATTTTAAGGTATGGGCTGAGTTTTGTGATGGGCACAGCGAGCCTCATCGGGGCTTTTTGCCTTTTTGCCCTCTTAAAATGGGACTTACCCCATTACGAGCCAAGCGCAAAACTCTACCTCGCAACAGCTGGCATAGTTTTCATAGGCACCATAGGGGCTTTTTGCCTATATCTCAAAGGCTTAGAATTCATCGGAGCCGTGCGTGCTAGTATGATAGCCTGCGTTGAGCCTGTCGCAGCCGCGGTAATGACTTGGTTTTTCTTAGGCACGAGCTTTACAAGCATTGATATAGCGGCGTTTGGACTGATAATGATTAGCGTATATCTTAACGCAAGGGGGAAGTAGAAGTGTCATTGCAGACTTTTTTGTAAGTCAATATAAAAAAACGGCAAGTAATTTGTCATCGCGAATTCGCCCTTTTCTAAAAATGGCAAATTCTCATAATGACGACACTCAAAATTTACCCCCTAAACAAAAAATGTGCCATTTGTCCGAGTGCGATGCAGCTATCATTTGGCGGGAAATTCAATGATATTTTGTAAGCAAAGCCTCGTTTGTTTAGGACTTTAAGCAAGGTTGCATTTTGAAAAACCCCGCCACTAAACACCACAAGGGCTTTTTTGCCGCTTGAAGCCTCATAAATTCGCGTGTAATCAATAATGCAGACCGCCAAAGCGTTGATAAAACCTGTGCAAGCGTGGCGAGCATCATCCTTAAAAGCCTGCGAAAAGGCATTTTTCACGCAAATTTCACGCCCCTTAAACTCAAATTCATAGGCGTAATCGAGGCTTTCATCATAATGCTTTTCCATCAAAAGCCCTATTTGTGCCTCGTAATCAAGCCGCATTTTATCAAAAATCACCGCCCCAAAAGCGTCTATAATGCGTCCAAGCGAGCTCGTGTAAAGCGTGCTTTGTGCGTGAATTTTTGCTAAATTTTCTAGCTTTGTGGGCGAGAATTTTGCCAAAAATTCGCTCGCAATGCCCTGCAAATCCCACTGCCAAATGAGGCTCAACGCGAGGTTTGAAATGGTGCTTATATCGGCGTTTATGAGCTTAAATTTGCTAAAATGCGCGAGCCTTTCGTAGTTTGCGAGGCTCGCACGCATAACCTCGCCCCCCCAAATCGTCCCATCATCGCCATAACCCGTCCCATCAAACGCAAAACCAAGCACTTCGCCGTAAATTTTGTGCTCAAAGAGCGTAGCACAAAGGTGTGCGTAATGGTGCTGCACCTTAAATGTCGGCTGGTAGGGCTTTGCGTAGGCAAAATGCGGGTGCTTGTCGGCGATAATGTCCGTAAATTCGCACTCGTAGCTTTTTTTAAAGAACGAAAGCAAGCTCTCAAAGCGCTCCGTGGTATCCACGCTTTTCAAATCGCCTATGTATGGGGAGATGATGAGCTTTTTGCCCTTGGCGATGACGAATTCGTTTTTGAGTTCGGCACCGAGCGCAAGGGCGTTTACGCCCTTAAAATGCTCGTCAAGCTCGATATAAACGGGGCTTACTCCCCTTGAAGTGCGCAAAAACATAGCCTCATCCCCTATAACTTGGGCTATGCTGTCATCGCTTGGGTTGCAAATGTCCCTGTCATAGCCCAAAACGGCGTCAAACACGCCGCCAAGCTTGGAAAATAGCTCTTTTTCTTTATAAATTATGCTCTCGCCGCTTAAATTTGCGCTCGTGGCGATGATGGGGTTGCTAAAATGCTCAAATAGCAGCAGTTGAAAGGGGGTGTAGGCTAGCATAATGCCTATTTTATGGGTGTCAAAGGCGATTTGCCCTAGCGGGCGTTTGGCGCGCAAAAGCACTATGGGCTTTATGTTTGAGCCCAAAATTTCGGCTTCCTTGTCGTTTATGTGCGCTAAATTTTTAGCTTGGGCTAAATCCTTACAAAGCACAGCCAAAGGCTTAGCCCTGCGGCGTTTGCGAGCCCTCAACTCCGCGATAGCCTCGTCATTTAGGGCATCGCAGATGAGATGAAAGCCCCCTACTCCCTTCATAGCAAGGATTTTGCCCTGTCTTAAAAGCTCGGCTGCCTGTTTAAAGGCGTTTTCGCCTGTGGCGACTTCTTTAAAATGCTTAAATTTCGCACTTTGTGTGGCGACTTCTTTGAAATCCTTAAATTTCACGCCTTGCGCCTTGTCGGTGTCCGCAAAGCCTGAATTTTCCGCTACCTGTAAGCTCACTTTTATGGCACATTTTGGACAGGATATGGGCTGAGCGTGAAAACGCCTATTTGTAGGGCTTTCATACTCGCTTTTGCAAAACTCGCACATTGCAAAGTCCGACATAGTGGTGTTTGCCCTGTCATAAGGTAGGGATTTGATGATGGAAAACCTTACCCCGCAGTGCGTGCAGGTGATGAAAGGGTAGTGAAAGCGTGGATTTTCGGGCTCGTAGAACTCTTTTTTGCACTGCTCGCAGAACGAAAAGTCGCTTAAAATGGGGCTTGTTTTTAAATTCACGCGCGAGGGGCTTATCGCAAAGTCCTTGTAGGGCGGGCATTCGCACTCGTTTATAGTGATTTTTTCGATTTTTGCTAATTTTGGTAGATTCGCTTGAAGCTCGCTCACAAAGGCTTCACATTCATTTTTAGTGCATAAAAGCACGATGACAACGCCCTTTGTGTCATTATAAACCTCGCCAAAGAGCCTATTTTTCGTGGCTAGGGCAAAGACAAAGGGGCGAAAGCCCACGCCCTGCACGAGTCCGCTGATTTCGAGCCTATATCCACAGCGGCACATCGCTTGCCTTGCTATTTTTCAGGTGTTTGAGCGTGTTTTTCGCAAGCGCCCTACTCTCAAATAGCGACCCGCTGATGATGGCACACTCCGCGAGCCCTTTTTCTCGCAGCTCGTCATAAAAATCGCGCAAAAAATAAGCCAAACTCTCAACCGCCCCGTAAGCGATATTTTCGCCATCCACGCCCGCTAGCATAAAGCTCATTACTGAACGCAGCGTCCTCGTGTAGTCAAATTCCTTGCTGTTTTCCTTGAAACGATAGTCGATTTTCACACCACGCGGCATTTTGCTGCTATCTGCAAGGCTCAAAAGCCTACGCGCCGCACCTTGTATGCTATCATCAAGGCTCAAAGGCTCATTTTTTGGGGTTTTTGTGTTTAAATTCACTTCAAAATGCGAATTTTTAACACTTTTTTCGTTTTGATTAAGCTCCAAAGGCTCATTTTTAGGGCTTTTTGCGTTAATTTCCAAAAGCTGCCCCACAAGCCCCAAAAGCGAGAAAAAATTATTTTTAAGCTCGAATTCGCCACTCAAAAAGCCAAATTTAGCCTTGAAATTCGCCAAAAGCCTAGCCGCCGTCTCGTCTTTATTTAGCTCATCCTCTATTTGCTGGGCATTTGCGGGAAGTGTAAGTTTAAGCAGATTCGATTCTTTGGCTATTAGCAGTATGTCATCATAGCTCTGAGATAGCTCTAATAGCAGCGCACTCTCATCAAAGCGGCTCAAAACATAGGAAATTCGAGCCATATTTTTATCATCCTTGCTCAAAATTAGCTTTTTAGCGCGCTCATCTATAAAGTCAAGTCCGCGAAGCACGATTAGTTCTTTATTTAGCTCGTAAATTTCAAACTCGTCCCCCAAATTTTCACGCTTTGTAAAGGTTAAAAAATTCACACCCCTTGCAAAAAGGGCGTTTGCAAGGGCAAAAAAGAAAAGATTATGCGGCAATTTTAACCTAAATTCGCTGATTTTCAAGTAGTGGTTGTTTCTAAAAATCGCCGAAAAACGCAGCTTAATCAGCGGTTTTTCAAGGCTTGCGAGCAGTTTTAGATTTTCATTAGAGCAGACAAACGCCGATTTTATCGCCTTTATGTCCGTAGCCATTAGGAACTTATCTTGGAAATTTGGGGGTTTGGGGCAGTTTTTAGCTGTATTTTTTTGCGAGTTTTTTTCTTGCCTTTTGCTTTCTTGGGCGTAAAAATTTGCTAAATTTAAAAAATCATCTTGCAAATTTGGCTCAAAAAGCCCTACTTCGCACACCCCGCGTTCATTTTTTAGCAAAAAATTTCGCCCCGCACTCAGCACAGCAAGGCTTTCATCAAGCAAAGCCTTGAAATTTGCCCTATTTATAGGGCTAAAACTAGCCCCGCCGTCAAAAGAAAGGCTATCGCTCACAAATTCGCCCCACTCGTTTTCAAGCAAAGTGCCATTTTCTAGGAATGCCTTTGAATTCAAAGTTGTGAGAAAGTCCTTTTTAGCGAATTTTCGCTTTATTTCACTTGGCTCAAAGCCCTCATTTTCAAGCACTTCGACTTTAAAATCCCTCACAAACACCGAATTTGGCAGGCTTTCAA
>CAVJSG010000013.1:0-4320 GCA_963651895.1 Campylobacteraceae bacterium | reverse complement strand
ATTTTCAGCACCTTGCACCTTAAAAATGATGGCATTTGCCCTTTTTTCAAGGCTAAATTGCAAATTTCTAGCGTAAAAACACAGCAAAAACTCGAAAAAATCGTTATCGCTGACATACTCAAACTCAAATTTCAAAACCACAGCACAACCTTAAAAAAAATTTTTCGCCCCCAAAAGCCTAAAAAGGACTTAAATTTGCCATCTTTCGCCAAATTTTTCGCGCAAAATTCACGCAAACGCCTATAAAATCATATCCTGCAAGCCCTTTTTGTCTAAAAGCTGAATTTTGCCCTTTTGCGTGTCGATGAAGCCCGTATTTTTCAGCTCTTTGATAAGGCGAGAGAGGGATTCTGCCCTTGTATTAAGGCTTACAGAGATTTGACGCTGCGACAAACGCGGCAAGAGCGCCTCATTGTCAAGCACATAGCGGGCAAATCGCTCTTTGAGCGGGGTTGATGCCTGCGAGAGCTCTTTTTCTAGGATTTTGATTTTTTCAAGTAGCGAGCCTATCATAAGTATGGAAAATTCTAAATTCTGCTCGCAAAGTCCCTTAAATGCGCTAAATTCTAGCTCCAAAAGCTCGCAAGCACTCTCACACACGGCACTTGCGGGGTAGCTGCTTTGTCTAAACGCGGGCATTTCGGCGATGAAACTTATCGGCTCAAAGGAATGCAAGGTAAGTTCTTTGTTTGCGAGGCTTTTATACACGCGAACGCGCCCTGACAAAAGCAGGAAAAACTTTTTCGCCTGCTCGCCCTCGTAAAATAGGATATTTCCCTTTCTGCACTGCCTTTTAACGCCGATTTTTCCAAGCTCCAAAACGAATTCTTGCATCTTAACCTCGCTAAATTTTTGATAAAATTTCTCGCATTTTAGCATTTTTTGCCAAATAAAAATCTTACAAACAAAGAAAAATTTAAGCCTTAAAGCCCTCCACGCAGCCTTGCAAAGCCGCGAAAAAGTAGTCTATGTCGGCGTTTTCGTGGGTGTAGTGGAAGCTAACGCGCAGCCAGCCGGGCTTTTTGGCTAAATTTGCCCCATCTCTTAACCCAAGCAAGTCGTGTCCGTAAGGACCAGCGCAATCACAACCCGCGCGAGTTTCGATTTTATAGGACTTGCTGAGCTTGTAAGCTAAATCAAAGGGCGAAATTCCCTTGATATTTAGGGCGAAAATGGGCAAACGCTCTTTTAAATTCGCCGCATAAAGCGTTAAAAGCCCTTTATTTCGCACTTCAAATTCAGCCGCTCTTTTGAAAAAGTGATTTTTTAGGGCTTCTTCTTGTTTTGCGATGAAGTCAAGCCCTATTTCATCGCGCACCTTAAAGGCAAGGGCAGCGCGGATGAGCTGTAAAATGGGCGGCGTGCCAGCCTCTTCGAGCCTTTCAAAATCGCAAAGATAATCCACGCTCGTGCGCGAGACATAGCCCACCGTTCCGCCAGCTGAGAAGCTCGGCTTGTCTCCAAGCAAGGATTTACGCACCGCCAAAAGCCCGCACGAACCCACACCCCCTATAAATTTGTGCGCCGAGATAAACAAAGCGTCATAAAGCTCGCAGGGTAGGTTTTTGTAGGGCGCAAAGCTCGCGCCGTCAAAGGCTACTAGGGCTTTGTGCTTTCTAGCAAGGCTTGAAATCCTTGTGTAGTCGCTTAAAATGCCCGTTACATTCGAGGCAAGGGCGAAACTAGCGATGATGACGCGTTCTTTATCTTGCTCCCTCGCCCTTTTTAGCGCGTTTTCAAGGAAGTTAAAATCTATCTCGCCGCGCTCATTTAGTGGCACGCGCAGGCATTCGCACAGCCCCTCTCTAAACGAAAGCTCGATAGAGTGGTGCTCGTAAGGACCTATGATGACTAAGGGTAGTGATTTTTTAGGCATTTGGGCTAAAAATTTAGCCCGCAACAAAGGCGGAGCGTAGATTCCAAGCAGTTCTTGGAATTTTTTTATGGCGGCTGAGGAGCCAGCACCACAGGCGATTAGAGCAAAGCTCTCATCGAGTTTTAAACTGCTTTTTATGCTCGCACGCGCGTCCTCATAGTGCTTTTGCGTGATGAAAGAGTGCAAAGAGCTGTCAGAATGGGTGTTTGCGTAGGTTAAAAGCACGCTACGCACCTTTTTTTCGACACTTCTTAGCCCCAAACCGCTCGCAGTGTAGTCAAAATAGCGCACGCCTTTTTTTAAAATAATGTCCTTTTTTAGCTCGTTTATTTGCATTTTTGGGCAAACCTTGTGAATTTTTTGCTACAATTATACAACATTTTTCAAAAAGGAAAGCGACATTAGTTTTAGCGAATTTAGCCAAAAGCACGAAAATAGGCACTTAGAGCAGCTTTTTGATTTTTACAGCGTTTTTGAGGGCTTTGAGGATGCGCGAATTTATGGGGATTTGAGCGAAAATATAAGGCGAAATTTGCTCGAAAATTACGCGCAAATCAAGCAAAAATTTGACTTTGATGACGAGACAAATTTCGCCCTTTTAATGCTTGCTAAAAACAACCGCAAACGCTACTCCATCAACCGCAAAATAGGGCATTTCAAGGCGCAAAGCATAGTGAATTCCTTGCTAAATTTAGGCATTTTGAGCCTTGAAAAATCCCACGAGCAAAAGCCCAAACTCGCAAAAGGGCAGCGGCTTAAAAAACGCCTAAAAAACTATGCTATCCAAGATAAATTGCTTTTCAAAGACCATTTCACGCGCTTTTTCTTTCGCTTTTTAAAGCCAAATGAAGCACTCATCGAGCGTGGCGAGTTTGATAGGGTTTTAGAGCTGATATTTAGGGAGTTTGAGCATTATCAAAGCCTGTGTTTCGAGCTTTTGAGCAAGGAACTTTTGCAGAAAAAATTCAGCCTGCAAAATGTGTCCAGCTACTGGCAGCGCGACATTGAGCTTGATTTATACTACAAGGATAGCGAGCTGTGCTTGCTTGGCGAGGTAAAATTCAAAAATCGCAAGATTTGCAAAAACATTTTTAACCTTTTGCAAAGCAAGGCAAAAGCCCTAAATATCAAGCCTGACTTTTATATCATCTTTTCAAAAAGTGGCTTTTCAAATGAATTTGAGCGCAAAAAAGAGCGGAATTTGCTACTCTTTGAGCTACAAGACTGCAAGGAACTACTATGCGGCGGCACTTTGAGTGAATTTAACGCATCCAAAGCACTATATAAAGGAACACTATGAACGATGAGAGCCTGAAAAAAGAGACTTTAAACGAGCAAGAAACGCCCCAAGCCCTGACAGAGCTTGATTTCAACAAAAAAGAAACCCTCGAAGCCCTGATAAAACAGACTTATGTCGTGGAAAATGAGTATAAAGCCTTGCAGCAGATGATTCGCGAGATTATCGAGGTGCTGCCAAACGCCTTTTGGCTGCTAGGTAGGGACAAAAGTATCATTTTGCAAAACGAGCTAGCCGTGCAAAATGGGGCTTTGCTAGCGCGTCTTGACCTCACAAAAAGCAACTACGAGCTTGAATTTGCGGGCAAATTTTTGGTGATAAAAATCATAAAGCACCGAGAGGGCTTCATCGTCCAAGCCACCGATATTAGCGAGCAAAAACGCAACGAACGCCTCGCAAGTATGGGCGCAGTCGCCGCGCACCTAGCGCACGAAATTCGCAACCCCATAGGCTCCATCTCCCTGCTCGTCTCGACTCTATACGCGCGAAGCGAGCTGAAAAACAAGCACATAGTGCTTGAAATGCAAAAAGCCATCTCGCGAGTCGAGCGCATCGTAAATTCAACGCTGCTTTTCACCAAAGGTGTCCATATAAACAGGGTTTGCTTTGATTTAAGCGAGCTAAAAGACGAGTGCGAGGCGGTTGTAAGCTCTTATAATTTCAGCGCGGACATAAAATTCAGCTTTTCCTTCATCTCACGCGAGATAAATGCCGATAAATCCTTGCTTAGCTTGGTGCTGCAAAATCTCATCTACAACAGCATAGACGCCATAGAGGAAAAAGACGGCGCAAAGGGCGAAATTTCCATAGTTGCGAGCGAGCAAGGCGGCAAAATTTGGGTAAAAGTCTTTGATGATGGCAAGGAAATAGCCGATGAAAAGGCGGTTTTTGAAGCCTTTAAAACCACAAAACTCAAAGGCAACGGACTTGGGCTGTCGCTTTCAAAAGAAATCATTGTTGCACACGGCGGCGAGCTGAATTTTACCACAAGCCCTAAATGCTTTTATTTTACCCTGCCGATTTGATGAATTTCGCCGATAAATTTTGCAAGGGTTTTGGGAAATTTTGGATTTTATGGCTATTTTTTGGGGTTTTGAGACTATTTTTTGGGTTTTTGCAACTGTTTTTTAAATAAAAATGATTAAGC
>CAVJSG010000012.1:11498-18941 GCA_963651895.1 Campylobacteraceae bacterium | reverse complement strand
GAGTATGGATTACCACGCTTCGACTTCGTCTCGCTCGCAATGACGGCGTGGCGTGAATTTTTTGTTATGGATTGCTTCGGTGTTTAAAAAACGCCTCGCAATGACGAATTTCACGCATAAATTTGCCAAAAATCACTAAATTTCAGCACTTTTTTAAAAAAATTCCATAAAAATTTTTCTACTTATCACACCGCAAATTCCGCGATTTTTTGGGCAAATTTCACTTTATCGCCTGCTTTGATAGTGAATTTTAGGCAGTCCTTTTGGGCTATGATGACTATGGTTGAGCCTAGTTCGAAGTTTCCAAGCTCCTCGCCCTTTGAAACGCTTAAATTTTCATACTTTCGCGTGAAGTTGCTCGCGCTAGTGGCGTTAGTTTGGATGCTCTCGTCAAATTTAAAGCGCATCTTGCCCACATTTAAAGCCCCCACGAAAACTAACCACAACAAAAAGCCCTTGCACTCGCACTTTAACGCCACTCGCTCGTTCTTGGTGTAAAGATTTGCCACGCTTTGCAGGCATTTCGCGCTCACACTGTAAAGCTCGCCGCGCGTGTAGGTCGCGCTTAAAATGCGCATATCGCAAGGCGCGTGGTAGCGGTGATAGTCGCGAGGCGAGAGGTAGAGATTTGCGTATTCGCAGCCCTTTGCGAGCTCATCTTGCTCGCAAGCGCCGAGCAGTAGGGCATTTATGCTGTAAGTGTTGCCCTTTATCGAAAAAGCCAAAAGCTCGCCAGAGCCCAAAAATGCGCTACCGCACTCAAAAACCTGCGAGTCGCAAGGGCTTATAAAGCCACTTTCAAGCACCCTACCCCGCTCCAAACGCCTAGTAAATAGTGCATTCAGGCTTTCATACTCGCTAACGCGCTTAAATTCGCTCATATCTATGCCAAAATGCCTCACATAAGCCGAATTTACTTTGCTTTGCAGCCATTTTGGTAGCTTAAAGCCCGAAATTAAGCCAAAAAAACGCGAAAGTTGATTGCTAAATAGCATTTACGCCCCCCTTAAATCCATACAAACAAGCTCACTTGGGGCTAGGAAACGCATCGCAGGTCCCCAAAAGCCCGCCCCACTGCTAACATAAAGGCGATTTTTGCTTTCAAGCTCGTAAAGTCCATACAAAAAGCCCTGCTGCATCAGCACGATAGCCCCAAAGGGAAAGACTTGCCCCGCGTGCGTGTGCCCGCTAAGCACCAAATCAAAGGCACTCGTGTCATAAAGCCTAACGCTTTTTGGCTGATGAGCGAGCAAAATGCTAGGCATAGAGCCATCAAGCCCTGCCGCAGCCGCCTTTATATCGGGCTTTGCACCGAGCCTGTCAAAACGCAAGCCCGCTAAATCCGCAAGCCCTGCTATGTTTAAAAAGCCCAAATTTATGCTTTCGTTGATTAAAATTTGAATTTTCGTCCGCCTTAAAAGTGCTAAAACGCCATCAAGCCCGCGGTAATACTCGTGATTTCCCAGCGCGAAAAACACGCCATAGCGGGACTTTATCTCGTCCAAAAGGTGTATGTAGTCGATTTCATCGGGCTTTGTGTCGATTAAATCCCCTACGATTACCACTATATCGGCGTTTAGGGCGTTTATTTGCTCCACTAAACCACGCAGGAATTTTTCGTGCAAATTCTTACCCAAATGCAAGTCGCTAATCATTACTAGGCGGGTGTTTTGGCGCAAATTTTTTAATGAAAGCTCTAAATGACGGACTTTTGGTAAATTCATAGCATTGCCCCATCCCTTAAACACCGAGCCTAGCGCAAAGATGAGTAGGGATAGGTTAAAAATGAGTTTGATGCTAGCGCGGCGATTTTCATCAAAGGGCGTTTTCGCCACTATTTTAAAATAAATTTTCACGCCCAAACGCAAAACATCAGCGCACAGCGTGATGAAAAAGAAAAAATAAGTCGGCGCGAAGGCGTGTGCAAGGGCGTTGTAAAGGGTGCTGCCAAAGCGTTCATCCGCGCGAAAGAGCAAAAACGCCGCTTGTGCCGCAAAAAGCACCACGAAAAGCGCGAGCACAGCTGCCTTGTGAGCGCGAAAAAAGGCTATTTGCATAAACAAACGCCTGTAAATATAGACATTTGCCAAGCCAAAGATGAGCAAAAACACCAAAGAAACGATGAAAAACCACATAGGCGGCATTATAACGCTAATGATTTAACGCTTGGTAAAGGGGCGGAATTTGCGTGAATTTGGGGCGGAATTTGCATTCGCAAGGCTAAATTTCGCCCACAAAATTCGCCGATTTTTTTGTGAAATTTAAAGCAAATTTTGCGGCAAAATTTACGGATAATGCCTAAAATTCATAAACCGCTGTGAATTTTAACCCAAAAATTCGCCCAAAGCCCAAATTTTCACACTTTTTCACGCCAAATTTAAATTCTCACGCCTTTTTACCCTCAGCGTAGCTAAAATTCGGCACGATTTTCTTTTTGGCGGTGAGCTCTTTATACCAGTAAGAGTGCAGGATATAGACTTCCTCTTCCTCTTTGTAGCCCGTTATCATCGAGTGTATCGAGCCTTTGATGGCAAAAACCGCCATATAAATATGCACGCAGAAAAATGTCGCGCAGAGTATCCCCAAAAAGTTGTGGGTGATGGCGCACAGGCGCAAAAGCTCGATTTGCCGCAGTCCAAAAAGGCTTTGAATGGCGGCGGAGTTGAAATCCAAAAAATACATAAACCCGCCTGTTAAAATCATCAAAAAGCCCCCAAACACGGCTATGTAGAACCAAGCCTTCTGCCCGAAGTTGAATTTCCCAGCAGGCACGGGCTTTTTAACCTTGCTTAAATAGCCGCCTACGATGAGCATCCAGCCTAGGTCGTAGCGCGCGGGCAGCATTCGCCGCAGCCAGCAAAAAAGCATAGGAAAGATGGCGATGATGAAAAGCAGTGTCGCAAAGGCGTGCAGGTTTTTGCAAACGCGCACAAAAACCCCGCCGCCAAAAACGCTGCCAAACATCATTATAAGCCCTGTGGGGACGAGTATCACCCACGACACGGCGGCGATAAAATGAAAGCCGCGCTCAAAAAGCGAAAAGGCGTAGATTTTGTTGCCCTTGTGCGAAAACTGCTTGGGACCCACTACCATATAGTGCAGGGCAAAGGCGGATAGCACGCAAATGAGCGTGATGAGGGCGATGGTGGCGATATACTCGCCTTGCAAAGTCGTCCAAAGCTTGCCGAATTTGCCGTAGTTTGCCATATTTTCGATGCGGTTAATGTCCCAAATCTGCGTGTCTTGGAGCATTTTGTCTTTGTTGTAGTTTGCAAATGCGGGGTTTGCGAGCCCTAACACAAAAACAAAAGCCGCTAAAAGCGTGAATTTTTGCTTTAAATTCACAAAAAATTTGCCAAAATTCACGCCAAAGGCTGAATTTTTCACTAAATTCACGCTAGAATTCGTTTGTAAAGCTGAATTTTTCATACCCTATCCTTTTTCTCGTAAGCAATTTGCCATTCTAGCACTTGATTGACGCTCGTTATGGCTTTATTTGCCCGCTTTTCGATGCGCCGCGCGAAAAGTTCTTGCAGCTGCTGCGTTTCGCCCACGATGAGCGCGTTTGTGGAGCAAACCGCCGCGCACATTGGCACCTTGCCCTCGGCGATGCGGTTTTGCCCGTATTTGTGGCGTTCTTCCTCAGAATTCGTCTCCAAAGGTCCGCCCGCACACATCGTGCATTTATCCATCACGCCCTTAGTGCCGAAAATGCTTGTTTGCGCAAACTGCGGCGCCCCGAAAGGGCAGGCGTATAGGCAGTAGGCACAGCCTATGCACTTATCCTTGTCGTGCAAAACTATGCCGTCCGCGCGAATGTAAAAGCAATCCACAGGGCAAACCTGCTGACAAGGCGCATCCTCGCAGTGCTGGCAGGCGATGGTTGTGGAGATTTCTTGCCCCTCGATGCCCTCATTGAGAGTAACAACCTTGCGGCGATTCGTCCCCACGGGGATTTCGTGCGCACTCGCACAAGCCACTTGGCAAGCAAAGCACGAAATGCAACGCTGTTTATCCACGAAAAAATTTAATCTTGCCATTGTGTGCCTCCGTTAAATTCACGCAAATTCCATAAATTTGCTGAATTTTCTCTAAAAAAATTCACGCCACGCCCCCAAAATTCAGCGAAAAATCTACTCAAATTCATCTCACGCCCTTTCTATGCGGCAAAGTCCCGCATTATACTCTGAAATTTGAGTGATGGGGTCAAAGCCGTAGTTTGTGATGGTGTTGGACATTTCGCCGATGGTGTAGGGCTTCGTGCCCTCTGGGTAGTTGTAGCTCAAATCCACGCCCTGCAAGATGCCCGAGAAGTTGTAGGGCAGGCAGATTCTATCAGGCGTTACAGAGCGATTATGCACGCACTTGACTTTGATTTTAGTGCCTTGTGGCGAGTGTATCCACATCATTTCGCCGTTTTTTATGCCGTATTTCGCGGCTAAATCAGGGTGCACATTCGCAAACATCTCAGGCGTAATGCTTGCTAGATACTTGCTCGTGCGCTCCAACATACCCGCCCCGCTTAAATTCACAAGGCGCATACTTGAAATGATGGTTGGGAAATCCTTGCTCCAATCTTGCTTTTGTTGCTCGCTGATATATTTTGTCGCCACGCGGAAGTTCTTTTCTTGGTCGGGCAGTGCGGGGTATTTTTTCACCAAATCCCAACGCGGCGAGTGTATGGGCTCGCGGTGAAGTGGAATTTGGTCTGGAAATTCCCACACTATGGTGCGTGCGCGTGCGTTGCCAAGGCAGCAAGCGGACATTTCACGGCATTTTTCAAGGATAATGCCTGAGGTATCAGTGCTCCAAGAACCGCCCATTTTTGCGCGTTCCTCGTCTGTGAGCTTTATGCCAAAGACTTTTTCAATGTTTGCCTTGGTGATTTGCGGGTAGCCGCCCTTTACCTTGCAGCCCACAGGCGTGAAGTCCTCGCTGGCAAGCTGGCTGTGCCCATCGTGCTCCAAGCCAAAGCGGTTGCGAAAGCCCATACCGCCTTCCTCGTAAGGAATGTCAGGATTCCACAAAATCGGCGTGCCCGGGTGCTTTTCATCCCACACAGGCCACGGAAGTCCGTAGTATTCGCCCTTCACAGGTCCTCGTAGTCCTATGAGGCTATCAGGGTCAAAGTCCTGCCAGTGGTCCTTGTGGCGACGCAGTCTCTCAGCCGAAATGCCGCCCATACCGATGCTTAATAGCGCGTAGCTCATTTCTCTCGTAGCGTCATCAGGCCACACAAATTTTTCATCCTCATCCGCGCGCGTTTGCACGAGCTCGTGGTTTATGCGCTCTCGCTTCATACCGCGTGTGTATTCGGTAAAAAAGCCAAATTTACGCGCAAACTCAAACATTATCTCGTGGTCGGGCTTGCTCTCATAAATGGGCTCGATAACCTTGTCGCGCCACTGCATAGAGCGGTTTGTCGCCGTTACATAGCCCTCGGTTTCATACTGGGTGCAAGCAGGCAAAATGTAAATGCCATCCGGTCTATCCGCAAGCACAGCGACTTCATTGACGAAAGGCTCGACTACGACAAGCATATCAAGCTTTTTTAAGGCTTGTTGAATTTTCGTAGTGTGTGCCATCGAGGTAATGCCCGTTCCCTGCACCCACAGCACGCGGATGGGCGAATTTGAGTGCGTTTTTTCCTCTTGCAAAACGCCCTGCCACCATTTGGAGAGCGAGAAACCCTTTTCATTCATCCACTTTTTCTCAAAAAAGCGTGAATTCATATACTCGCGGCTTACCCCCCACACATTTGTGTAGTGGTCCCAAGCCCCGTCCCCCAAGCCATAATAAGCAGGCAGGGTATCCGCAAGGCAGCCCATATCTGTCGCACCTTGGACATTGTCGTGTCCGCGGATGATATTTGTGCCGCCGCCTTTCTTGCCCATATTTCCCAAAATTAGCTGCAAAATGGCTAGAATTCGCGTGTTTGAGCTGCCCACAGAGTGCTGAGTGATGCCAAGGGACCAAAAGAGCGTTGCGGGCTTGACAGAAGCATACATTTTCGTTACGCGGATGAGCTGCTCGGCAGGAACTCCCGTAACATTTTCTACCTCCTCAGGCGTCCATTTTTCAGCCTCAGCCTTAATCCTATCCACGCCGTAAGTGCGCTGCTCGATTAGCTGCTTGTCCTCCCAGCCGTTTTTGAAAATGAGATGAAGCATACCATAAACAAAGGCTATATCGGTGCCCGGGCGAATTCGCACATACTCATCCGCGTGCACAGCGGACTTAGTAAAGACAGGGTCCACCACGATGAGCTTCGCGCCGTTTCTGTCTTTGGCTTGCATTAAATGGCGAAAGCCGATAGGGTTCGCCACGGCGGTGTTTGCGCCAAAAATTATCATCATTTTCGCGTTTGCCGCCACATCCGGAAAGTTATTTGTCATAGCGCCATAACCCCAAGTATTCGCCACACCGGCGACTGTTGCGCTATGTCAAATGCGGGCTACGTGGTCGATATTGTTCGTGCCCCAAAATGCCGCGAATTTGCGAAAATAGTAGGCTTGCTGGTTGTTGAATTTCGCCGAGCCCAAAAACATCACGCTATCAGGTCCGTTTTCCTTGCGAATTTCAAGCATTTTATCGCCGATTTCATCGATGGCTTGCTGCCAACTGAGGCGCACCCACTTGCCATCCACCCTTTTCATAGGGAATTTGATGCGCTGCTTGGACTTCGTCAAATCGATTTGGTCGATGCCCTTGCAGCAGTGCGAGCCTTGCGAATGCGGATGCTCGATGGCTGTTTCTTGGCGCACCCAAACGCCGTCTTTTACCTCTGCTAGCACGCCACAGCCCGAACTGCAAATGGTGCAGACCGTGCGCACTAGCTTTGAATTTGGGAAGGGATTTTTCACTTCCTCACTCGTGGCTGCCCTGATGCTCTTGTTTTGCGAGCCAAAGACAGCCGAGCCAG
Source organism: Campylobacteraceae bacterium (assembly GCA_963651895.1). Lineage (GTDB taxonomy): Bacteria > Campylobacterota > Campylobacteria > Campylobacterales > Campylobacteraceae > Campylobacter_D. The sequence continues at coordinate 12,019 of CAVJSG010000012.1, read as the reverse complement.
CGCCTGCTAGGGCGGCTAGCTTTAAGAAATTTCGTCTTGCGAGTGGCATTTTTTGTCCTTTCGTTTTGGTTTGTTTTTAAATTTTGCTTTATTTCATACAATTTGCGTGAATTTAAGGCAAAAATTCACGCCTTGCGTGAATTTAACGCGCTATTTTGTAATAATCCTTCCACAATTTGCTTTCTTTATAAAGCGTCTCGTCCTTCTTGCTTTTCCCCACGACCACAGCCTCGCTGTCGTTTTTCTCGCTTGCAAATGCGGACTTCACCGCCACGAGCGTGGCACCAGCTACTGCGCCGAGTTTTAGTGAATTTTTAAGAAATTCACGCCTTTGTTTCGTGTCCATCCTTTCTCCCTTAAAGTAAATGTTAGCTTAAACTATGTTTAAGTTGTGATATTTTACGCACTTTTGGTTAATTTTTGGCAAATTCGCAAATAATACAAAAACTTTATTTCATAGTGTGTAAAATGGTAAATTATCATTTTTTCACATAAAATTTAAAGCGTGAATTTTCCACACT
>CAVJSG010000012.1:10133-11488 GCA_963651895.1 Campylobacteraceae bacterium | reverse complement strand
CAAAGCCAAAAAAAGCAAAGTTAAAAAAGTCATTATTTTATCACTCTTAAATTTCAAAATTACGCTATAATTAGTCCTAAATTTGCCAAAAAAGGATAAAAAATGGACGAAAGCAAAGAGTTAAAACTCCCGCCAAACCCCAAAATTCTCATCATCGGCGGGGGTTATGGGGGGCTGCGCGTGGCACTTGGGCTAAGTGAGCTTGTGAATTTTGGCGCAAACAAGCCTCAAATCACGCTTTTAAGCAAGCACGACTACCACTACCAAACCACCCTGCTGCACAAAGTCGCCGTAGGCACGCTCTCGCCGCGCAAGGCTCGCATTTTTTACCGCAAACTTTTCGACAAGGACAAAATCGCCTTTGTTAAGGATAAAATCATCAAGCTCAGCCCCGAGGAAAACTGCGTTTGGGGCAATGGCGGGCGCTATGATTACGATTTGCTCGTCATCGCGCTAGGCTACCGCCCTGATGAGTGCGGTGTGGCGGGCGTTAGCGAACACGCCTTTAAGCTCTCGTCCCTAAATGCCGCGCTCAAACTCGCCAAGCACATCGACACTAAATTTAAGAATTTCGCCCACACAAAAGACGAGCTAGACTTACATTTTGCGGTGTGCGGAGCGGGTTTTACGAGCATTGAATTTGCCGCTGAACTTGCCAGCCAGCTTGATGAGTTTTGCCTCATTTGCGGCATAGACAGAAGCCTGCCAAAGATTTACTGCATAGGGCGTAGAGAGCGAATTTTGCCCATTTTTAGCGAGAATTTAAGCTCAAAAGCCACAAAAAAGCTCACAAAGTTCGCAGGCGTGGAGCTTTTATCAAATACAGCCGTGAAAGAAGTCCTAAAAGACGGCGTTTTGGTAGAAAAAGATGGCTTAAAGCGCGAGATAAAGGCACACACCGTGCTTTGGTGCGCGGGCGTAAAGGGTCCTAGCGTCATCGAGGAATCCACCTTCATCAACAAAAACGGGCGCATAAAAGTCGATGCACAGCTGCGATGCCCGCAGTTTAGCAATGTTTTCGTGGTCGGCGACAGCGCATACCCCACCACAAAGGACGCCATCCACGCTCCCACCGCGCAGCTGTCCTCGCAGATGGGGGATTTCGTGGCTGAGCTCATCAGCCAAGCCCTGAAAAATAAGCCTTTCAAAAGGGTGTTTAAATTCAAACACCGCGGCACAGTCTGCTCCATAGGGCACACGGACGCCGTGGGCATAGTCTATGGGGCTGAGATAGTGGGCGAACTCGCCGCTTTTATGAAAAATACCATCGAAAACCGCTGGCTTTTCGGGCTTGGCGGCTTTCCTATGGTTTTTAAAAAGGGACAATTCCGCTACCGCACGAGCAATTAGCGGAC
>CAVJSG010000012.1:2109-10123 GCA_963651895.1 Campylobacteraceae bacterium | reverse complement strand
TTTGCAAAGGCTGATTTTTGGGGGATTCTAACTTGTGGTTTGTTGAAATTTTACGCTTGGGGTTGTTGAATTTGTTAAATTTGAAATTTTGTTAAATTTGCTTTAAAATTTGAGAATTTTCAGCTAAAACTTTTCTATTATGGCTTAAATTTAAAGAAATTTTTGAAAGTTCTTAACAAGAATTTGCAAATTTATGAGATAAAAAAGCCGAGCAAAAAGCCTAAATTTAAGCATTCTCGCTCGGCAAACTCAAATAAAAGACCCTCAAAGCCCCAAATTCACGCCAAAGGCGCGAAAAGGCAGCCTCAAAGCCTTTATTTTAGCCTCGCAAGCCCTATTTCAAGGTATCGATATAGTTTTCGATAGCCTCGAAATCCGCCTCGCTCAAACCTTTGAGGTTGAGCTTCATTATGGCGCCTTGCCCGTAAGCGTTGCGAGTGCCCGCCGCATACTCTTTCATATATTTGAGCCTGTCGGCTTTTGGCGTGCCTTTAAGGGCTGGAACCTTGTTTAAATAGACTTTCTCAGCCTTTGCGCCGTGGCAAACCGCGCACTTTTTGTAAAGTGTCGCAGCGTCTGCTGCAAATGCCGCCACGCCCACACAGGCAGCGGCTGCGATAACTAGAAACTTTTTCATCGTTTCCTCCTTAGAAAAAATTCACGGCGATTATATAGCTTTTTTCTTAACATTTTGATTAACAAACGGCAATCATACACAAATTTGCGCTATAATCGCCCTTATGAAAGCGTTATTTTTGGATAGAGATGGCGTGATAAACGCCGACAGGGGCTATGTTTATAGGGTGTGCGACTTTGAATTTAAAGAGGGAATTTTCGCACTTTGCGAATTTTTCGCCCAAAGGGGCTATGAAATCTTTGTGATAACGAATCAATCAGGCATCGCGCGGGGTTTTTACAGCGAAAGGGACTTTGAAATTTTAAGCGAATTTATGCTCGCAGAGTTCGCCAAAATGGGCGTTAAAATCGCAAAAATTTACCACTGCCCGCATTTGGAGGGGTGCGAGTGCCGCAAACCAAAGCCGGGTATGATTTTGCGCGCCCGCGATGAATTTGGCGTGAATTTGGCGCAGTCCATTTTAATAGGCGATAATTTAAGCGATATGCAAGCAGGTGCAAACGCTGGCATTAGCACGCTTTGCCTTGTGGGAAATGATGAAAATTTAGGCGAAAATTGCGGCAAAATTCACGCAAATTTAAAAAACGAAAATAAAATTTGTGAATTTTCTAGTAAAATTCACGCAAAAAATTCACAAAATGCTGAATTTGGCAGCGAAAATTCACAAAAAAACGCTGAATTTTCCGTCAAAAACGGCGGCGAATTTTACAAGAAATTTAAGAATTTAAACGAAATCACAAATTATTTTAAGGAAACGCTGTGAGAGTGGTGGTTACGGGCGGGGCGGGCTTTATAGGCTCGAATTTAGCGCTGGCTTTGCAGGGCGAACACGAGGTTTTAGTCATCGATAAAATGAGAGGCGCCGAGCGGCTGGAAAATGGCAATTTGCAGTGCTTTGGGCATTTTAAAAATTTGCTTGAATTCACGGGCGAACTCTTTGTGGGCGACATTTGCGAGAGCGCGACACTAGATAAAATCCGAGATTTCAAGCCCCACGCCATCTTTCATCAAGCCGCGATTTCGGACACCACGGCGATGAATCAAAATTTAGTCCTCAAAACGAACCTAAATAGCTTTTATGGGCTGATAAATTTAGCCGTTGAGCTTAAAGCAAAGCTCATCTACGCAAGCTCCGCGGCTGTTTATGGAGACGCGCCAAGCCCTCAAATAGTGGGGGCTAGCGAAGCTCCCAAAAACCCCTACGCCTTTTCCAAGCTGATGATGGATACTTTGGCGGCGAAATTCTACGCCAAAGCCCACATAGTAGGGCTTCGCTACTTCAATGTCTATGGGCGCGGCGAGTTTTTCAAGGACAAAACCGCCTCGATGGTGCTGCAATTTGGGCTGCAAATGCTTGGCAGGGCGCGTCCGCGACTTTTTGAGGGCAGCGATAAGATTTTTAGGGACTTTGTTTATGTTGATGATGTGGTAAGTGCGAATTTAGCGGCATTAGAGGCAAAATGCGGCGTGTATAATGTCGGCTCTTTCGTGGCTCGCGCCTTCACGGACATTGTGGATATCCTACAAAGCGAGCTTGGCACGCATTTTGAGTATGAATTCATCCCAAATCCCTTTGTCAAGGCTTATCAATTTCACACCCAAGCTGGCGAAAATTCACGCGCGGCGTTCGCTTACGCGCCCAAATTCAGCCTAGAACGCGGCATAAAAGCCTATGTGGGCGAGATAAGGCGCATTTTTGAAAGGGAAGTGAATGCTTGATTTTTTGGCGAGCAAACAGCCCAAAGTGCTTGTGGTAGGGGATTTGATGGTGGATAACTACATTTGGTGCGAGTGCAAGCGCGTGAGCCCCGAAGCCCCCGTGCTTGTGATGAGCACCACTCGCAGCGACAAGCGGCTGGGCGGGGCTGCGAATGTGTATGCGAACCTGCAAAGCCTTGGAGCGCAGGCTTTTGCTTTAAGTGTAGTGGGCGATGATGAGGCTGGTAGGTTTTTGCAGGCAAATTTAAAGGGCAAATTGCTGGTGCAAAGGGGGCGCACGACTTCGCTAAAAAACCGCATTATTTCGCACGCGCAGCAGGTTTTGAGGCTTGATGATGAAAGTGTCGCGCCCATCGGGCTTGAAAGCGAACTTTTGGCTGAATTTGACAAACTCGCCGAGAATTTCGAGGCGATAGTTTTAAGCGATTATGGCAAGGGCGTTTTGACGGAGAAAATTTGTCAGCATATCATAAAAAAGGCAAATTCTTTGGGTGTGCCCGTGCTCATCGACCCAAAGGGCAGCGATTATGGCAAATACAAAAACGCCACGCTTTTAACGCCAAACAAAAAAGAGGCGATGGAGGCTTTAAATGTGCCAAATTTGGACGGCGCGAGCCTTGAAAAGGGCATAAAACGGCTAAAAGACGAGCTGAATTTGCGCTACTCCATCATAACGCTCTCAGAGGCTGGCATAGCGGTGTTTGATGATATTTTACGCGTCATACCCGCCACGGCAAAGGAGGTTTTCGATGTAACGGGAGCCGGAGATAGCGTGATTTCGGTGCTCGCATTTTGCCTTGCGCTAAAAGTGCCCATTTTGCAAGCCTGCGAGCTGGCAAACAAAGCCGCAGCCATAGTCGTAAGCAAGGTAGGAAGCGTTTCAGTGAGCTTTGACGAGCTAAAAAGTGCGCAAAATGCGGGCTTTGAGGGCAAAATCAAAAGCCGCGATGAGCTAGCCCAAATCGCGCAAAGCCTTAAAAATTCACAAAAAAAGCTCGTTTTCACAAACGGCTGCTTTGACATTTTGCATTTTGGGCACATAGCCTACCTCGAAAAAGCGCGAAATTTAGGGGATTTGCTCGTTGTGGGGCTAAATTCTGATGAAAGCGTGCGGCGGCTAAAAGGCACAAGCCGCCCCATAAATTCGGCTTATCAACGCGCCTGCGTGCTTGCGAGCCTTTATTTTGTGGATTTTGTGGTGATTTTTGAGGAGGACACGCCGTTAGAGCTCATAAAGGCTGTGAAGCCTGATATTTTGGTAAAGGGCAGGGATTATGAGGGCAGGGAAATCGTGGGCAGTGAAATCGCCGCAAAAGTCCAGCTCATCGACTTCGAGCAGGGTTTTAGCACGAGTAAAATCATAGAAAGGATAAAAAATGATTGAGAGAGAATTTGAGGAACATTTGCAAATTTTGCAAAAAAGCCGCGAAATTTTGCCCCAAAAAATCGCGCAAATCGGCGAAATTTTAAGCGAGTGTTTAAAAAATGGGGGCAAAATTCTAATCTGCGGCAACGGCGGAAGTGCCGCGGATGCCCAGCATTTTGCCGCAGAACTCAGCGGACGCTACAAAAAAGAGCGCCGCGCACTAGCAGGCATAGCCCTAACCACTGACACTTCGGCTTTAACGGCGATAGGCAACGACTACGGCTATGAATTCGTGTTTTCAAGGCAGGTAGCGGCTTTGGGGCGTGCGGGCGATGTTTTGGTGGGCATTTCCACGAGTGGAAACAGCGCAAATGTCCTAAACGCCTTTAAAGAGGCGAAAAAAATGGGCTTAAAATGCGTGGGGCTCAGCGGCAGAGGCGGCGGGGCGATGAGCGCACTTTGCGAGATAAACCTCATCGTGCCAAGCGATGACACCGCGCGCATCCAAGAAATGCACATTTTAAGCATACACAGCCTGTGTCAAATCATTGAAAATAAGGAGTTTTGATGAAAAAAATTCTTTTCGTTGCCCTTTTGGGCGCACTTTGCGTGGGGTGCAGTAAGAACAGCCCCCAATATATCAGCGAGGATTACTTAAAAGCCCTCGAAGAGAGCGATTTTAGGCGTGCTAGAAGCTACATATATGTGCCAAGTAGCGCACAGAACTACCTTAGCGCGAGGGACATTGACGCAAAAGTCCAGCAGGACTTTGATGAGCTGAAAAAAGAGCTCGCAAACATCGGCGGGGTAGATGATTTTGAAATCATCAAAAACACAGAGTTGAGCGAAACCCTGCGCGAGTTGCAAGTGGCGTGCAAGGGCAAAAATGGGCGTTTTGTCGATAAAACCTTCTACGCCATCAACATTGAGGGCAAATGGAAGCTCATACAAGCCGTAAAATAGGGCTTTTGCGGGGGTTTGGCTTTTTTGTAAGGTTTGCGGACTTTTTAGGGTTTGCGAGAGCCTTTGGCGTAAATTTTGCCTAAATTTTGGAGTAAATTGCGTGAATTTTGGACGAAAAATTCACGCAAACGCTTTAATTTCGGCGTTTTTAAAGTAAAATTGTGAATTTTTTAAGCAAAATCCTTGAATTTTAGCGTGAATTTTGTGAAAAATTCACAAAATTTCGCCATTGCGCGAGGTGTTGCTAGATTTAAATGATTTAATCCCAAACCACCCCAAAAAATAAAATTTAACCAAAAACCCACACAAAAAATGCTATAATACCCCCAAGCGTTTCGCAAATTCACAAAAAAAAAAAGGACAAAAATGCCCAAAACTTCGCTGTTTAGAGACAACGCCATCGCCCTTTTTATCTTTGTCATTTCGGCGGTGTGCTTTTACATTTGGGGCTATTATTATGTGCCAAATCACCATTGGGTTTTGTTCATTTTGGCAAGCATTTTTGGCGTTTTTATGGCGTTTAACATAGGCGGCAACGATGTGGCAAATTCCTTTGGCACGAGCGTGGGCGCAAAAACCGTTACCATAAAGCAAGCCCTCATCATCGCCGCAGTTTTTGAGCTAAGCGGTGCGGTGTTTGCGGGCGGAGAGGTTACCAAAACCATACGCAGCGGCATCGTGGTGTTTCCGGACGCCCTAGACCCTATGCTTTTCGTGCTGATAATGCTTTCGGCGCTTTTAAGCTCGGGGGTTTGGATATTCATAGCCACGAAAAAAGGGCTGCCCGTCTCGACAACGCACAGCATAGTGGGCGGTATATTGGGCGCTAGCATCACCGTGGGCGTGCTAAATTTCAGCGGGACGCAGACCTTGTCGATGGTAAATTGGGGGGAAATTGGCAAAATCGCGCTTAGCTGGGTCATCTCGCCACTACTTGGCGGCATAGCCTCTTATCTCATTTTCGCCTACATTCACAAAAAGGTTTTAAGCCCGAGCAAAAGCCTGAATTCACAGCTTAAACGGCTCAAAAAAACCAAAAAAGAATTCAAAGAACAATTTTTCGCAAACATAAAACAAATGCCCCAAGGCGAGCAGATAAGGGAGCTCAGCGCCATCGTGCTTGATGATGAGGAAGAGCACGAGCATAGTTTTTATAGGAAAAAGATGAAGGAATTCAAAGAAAGCGAAAAGGAAATCGACGTGTTCGCCCAAGCTAGAAAGCACATACCCATCATAGGCTGCGTGGGGGCGGTTTTCATCGCCTCAATGCTGCTTTTTAAGGGGCTTAGCAAGGTTAGCACCTTGGGCATAGCTGAGAAAATTTGGATAATTTTCATCATAGGAATAGTTACCTACATAGTAACCTACGCGGTTGTGAGCATAGTCAAAAAGACAGAGTTGAATAAAACCATAGACAGAATTTTCTCGTGGTTTCAAATTTTCACCGCCTCGGCGTTCGCCTTTTCGCACGGGGCAAACGACATTTCAAACGCCCTTGGACCCTTCGCGGCGATACTCGATGTCTTTAAAAACGGCATCATCAACCCCACAACCCCCGTGCCATTCGCGGTTATGATGATGTTTGGCGTGTCGCTCGTGGCTGGGCTGTGGTTTTTGGGCAAGGAAGTCATCGCCACGGTTGGCTCAAAACTCGCCCAAATCCGCCCCACCACAGGCTTTTCGGCTGAACTTGGCGCGAGCATTATCATTTTATTTGCCACCATTTTTGGCATCCCCGTAAGCTCCACGCACATACTCATCGGCGCAGTGCTTGGCATAGGCATTTACAACCACAACGCGAACTGGCGCACGATGAAGCCCATAGGCTTGGCGTGGCTCATCACCCTACCCGCCGCAGGACTGCTTGCAAGCGGCACTTTTTTGGTGTTTAAATACATTTTGGAGTTGTGAGTTTAAATTTTCTGTTAAAATTCGCTTAAATTTAAGGAAAAAAATGAAAAAAAAGATAAAGCAAACCGCCACAGAAGCGGCGATTTACGAGGCTCAGGGGCTGAAAAACGAGGCTTTGGAAATTTACAAAAACATACTCAAAGATGAGCCCAAAAATCAAGACGCCATTGACGCGGTGCGCCGTCTGAGCGGGCTTGGCGGCAAGCACAAGGACTTAAACACCCAAATGCTCGACTTTTTCAACACGATGAAAAGCGATGAGGAAATCAACGAATTCAAAAGGTGGTTAATCAAAATATGAATTTACAAGACTTGGCGAAGAAAACGCTTGATGAAATGAACGAGCCGGTGGCAAATACGGCATCCGAAAAGCCCGCAAAGTGCGAGGTTATCGACTTTGAGCCCTCTTACAAAGCCCCAAGCGAGCTGCAAATAGGCACTAGCTACACCCCAAGCAGCAGCGAGGCGCGCTATCTTAACAACATAAAAGAGCGCATTCTCGTGCTTTTTGAGGGCTTAAAGGCTGCGGAGTATGAGGATATCGAGACTCGGCTTGATTTAACCATAAATTTTTTAGAGTTTTTGCTTGCAAGTATCGAAGATAAGCTTAAAAAATAGCCCAGACATTGAATTCATCGCCAAATTTTTGCGCCCGCACACGCGTAGAGCCTATCTTGTGGGCGGTTGCGTGCGCGATATGCTCTTGGGGCGGCAAATCACGGACTTTGACATAGAAATTTATGACATAAACCCCCAAAAATTCGACACCCTAATGCAAAAACTTGGCGCAAACGGCTATGGCAAGAGCTTTTTTGTGTATAAATTCAAAAATTACGACTTGGCACTTGCGCGCACCGAAAACAAGGTAGCTGCGGGGCACAGGGGCTTTGAGGTGCGAGTTTGCAATGATGAACGGCTTGGGGCGAAGCGGCGCGATTTTACCATAAATTCAATGATGATAAACATCTTTAACGATGAATTTTTGGACTTTTATGGGGGTTTGAGCGATTTAAAAGCTCGAATTTTACGGCACATTGATGATGAGAGTTTTAGTGAGGATGCGCTTCGTGTGCTGCGGGGCGTGCATTTTGTGGCGAGATTTAAGCTAAAAATCGCTCCTGCGAGCCTAGAATTTATGCGCAAGATGCCCACAAGCGAGCTTAGCCGCGATAGAATCAACGCTGAACTTTACAAATTTTTTAAAGCCGCGAATTTAAAGCTTGGCTTTGAGGCTTTGCAGGATTTGAATTTGGAGCAAAGCGTGTTTTTTCAGGACACGCAGCGCAGCGACAAGCGCGAAATTTTCTTAAAAATGCTTGAAAATTCACGCAAATTCATAAAAAACGAGGGGCTTTTTTTATACCTTTACTTGAATTTTTTTGGCATTGACAAACAGGCATTTTTCAAAAAAACAGGGC
>CAVJSG010000012.1:0-2099 GCA_963651895.1 Campylobacteraceae bacterium | reverse complement strand
TTAAAAAAGAGCTTTTAAACGCCGCAAAACAGGCGTTTTTTGAGGATGAAATCAGCGATTTTAAAATGGCAAAAATTGCCCTGCAAATGCCACTTTGCGAGTGGCTAGGGCTTTGGGACGAAAAAAGGCGCGAAAGAGCCGTAAAACTCGGTATTTACGATAAAAAATTAAAGCCAAATATCGACACCGCCGCATTTCAAAGGCAGGGACTTCAAGGAAAGGCACTTGGAGAGGGCATCAATGCCTTGAAGATGCGCTGGTTGCAGGATTTTATAGGGAGCAAAAAATGACACAATTTGTGCTAAAAATCGCCACGCGAGACGAAAAGGGGCTGATTTACAAAATCTCAAAGCTCATTTTCGCGCGTGGGCTAAACATAGTCAAAAACGATGAATTCGTGGGCGAGGGGCAGTTTTTTTTCCGCGCGATTTTAGACGGCGAGGCGATTTTGGGGGGCGGCTTTGATGCCTTTGTGAGCGAGCTTCAAGGCGAGTTAAAGGGCGCAAATATCGAGCTACACGAGGTTCGCAAAAAGGACATTGTGGTTTTTGCCACAAAAGAGGCACATTGCTTGGGGGACTTGCTCATAAAGCATTACAGCAACGAGCTTTGCGCAAATATAAAAGCCGTGATTTCTAATCACAACGAGCTTGCCGAGCTTGTGGGCAAGTTTGACATCCCATTTCATCATATTTCTAGCGAAAATTTAAGCCGCAATGCCCACGAAAACGCGGTTTTAGAGCAGTTAAACGCTTACAAGTTCGACTATATAGTGCTTGCAAAGTATATGCGCATACTCTCGTCCGAATTTGTGGCACATTTTCAGGGACAAATCATCAACATTCACCACTCATTTTTGCCAGCTTTCATCGGCGCAAACCCCTACAAACAGGCGTTTGAGCGCGGTGTGAAAATCATCGGTGCCACCGCGCACTTCGTAAATGACGACTTGGACGAGGGTCCCATCATCACGCAGGCGGTGCTAAATGTCAGCCACGAGGACAGCTGGGCGGATATGAAAAAAGCGGGGCAGAATGTCGAGAAAAATGTGCTCTCAAAGGCGCTGGACCTCGTTTTCAACGACCGCATTTTTGTGAGCGGAAACAAAACGATAGTTTTTTAAAGCCCATTTTTACGAGCTTTTGCGAGAAAAATTTAGCATTTTACCTTAAAAATTTTATTAAAATTCGCAAAACCCCAAAAAAATTTCAAATTTCGGCTAAAATTTAGCTAAATTTAAATTTATTTTGGCTATAATACGAGTTTTTCAATGCCATTTAAGCCTTACAAAACCGCCTCAAAGCGTGCTTAATGGTAGCTTACTTCAAAGAAAGGATAAGCAATGAGCGAGAAATACGCCATTATCAAACATAGCGGCAAGCAATATCGCGTAAGCGTGGGCACTGAACTGCGCTTGGACTACTTCAACGCCCAAGCGGGCGAGTCTGTGGAGATTAAAGAAGTGCTAGCCGCGAAGGATAGGGAACTCAAAGTGGGCGCACCCTTTGTGGAGGGCGCACAGGTCGTGTTGCAAGTGATAAATCACGGGCGAGACAAGAAAGTGGTGATTTTCAAAAAACGCCGCCGCAAGGACAGCAAGCTCAAAAGGGGCTTTCGCAGGTCTTTCACGCGCGTGAAAGTCGCCGACATCAAGTTTTAAGGGGAAAAAATGGCACACAAAAAAGGTCAGGGCTCAACCCAAAACAACAGGGACTCGATAGGCAGGCGCTTGGGCGTGAAAAAATTCGGCGGCGAGTTTGTGCGCGCGGGCAACATCATCATCCGTCAGCGCGGCACCACCACGCACGCGGGCAACAATGTCGGCGTAGGCAAGGACCACACGATATTTGCGCTCATCGACGGCTTTGTGAAGTTCGAGCGCAAGGACAAGGATAGGAAAAAAGTCTCGGTGTATGCGAAAGCTTAAAGGCTTTCATTTTGGACGAGGCTTGAAATTTAGCTTTGTTTTTTAAATCCGCAAATTTTTGCGATTTTTTATAAAAAATTTCGTGGAGTTTGTGGATTTATCCCAAAATCCTCGAATTTTTTGCTAAAAATAAATCACTTAAAGGCAGATTATGCAAAGCAACCCTAATCGC
>CAVJSG010000011.1:13165-19342 GCA_963651895.1 Campylobacteraceae bacterium | reverse complement strand
ATTTTAGGCTACTTTACAAATAAAAAAACCACTCGAAATGATAAAAATTTATAGTGTTATTTTTAAATTTAGCCCCAAAGCCCTACCCTTCCTTATACTCCCTCAAATCCTTACTCGTGCCTACCAAAATCACCACATCGCCCACATCCACGAGCGTGGTTTCAAGGTCGGGGAAAAGCTCCCACTCGCTGTCGTTTTTGTAGGCTATGATGCGCATATTTTTGGCGATTTGTTTTAAGCTGTGCCCTACCAAAGCCTCATCCACTAGGATTTTGACTGCCTTTATGGTGTTTGCCGAGAGGTCGATGACCTCGAATTCGATTTTATCCAAAAACTCCCTCGCGAGCCGCACCGCACTTTCTTTTTCGGGGTAAATCACCCGCGCCGCGCCTAGTTTTGAGAGAATTTGTCCGTGAATTTGCGAGGTAGCCTTGGCGATGACGGTCTCCACGCCGATTTCTTTGAGTGCCATCAGCGTGAGTATGCTTTTTTCCACATTTTCGCCTATGCTGACTATGACTATGTCGATGTTTTGAAAGCCAGCCTCTTTGAGCGCGGTGATGTTCGTGGAGTCCAAAATGTAAGCGCACGCGACCCTATCTTGCAGGGCTTTGAGGCATTCCTCATCCCTGTCGGCGATGATGACGCTCTCGCCGCCATTTACCAGCTCGCTAGCCACTATCAAGCCGAATTTTCCAAGCCCGATGACGCCATAAGTCTTTTTTTTCATAGATAAATCCTTCCTTTTGGGTATTTTAGGTATTTTTCCTTTTCCTTGCTAAAAATCGTTACTAAAAAGGCGAAAACGCCTATGCGACCGCTTATCATCAGCACTATGATGATGAATTTCGCAGGCGCGCCAAACATTGCGCTCAATGATAAATCCTCGCCGTTGCCCACAGAATAGCCCACCGTGGCAAACGCCGAAGTGGTTTCAAAAAACACCTCGATGAAGCGGAAATTTTCCTCGATTAAGCACAAAAGCACCACGCAAAAGATGACATAAGTCATAGAGCCAACCGCGATGACAAAGGCTTTTTTGATGGTTTCGGCGGGAATTTCGTAATTAAAAATTCGCACACGCCCATTTTTGATAATCCAATAAGTGTAGATTAAAAGCACCGCCACGGTGGTGATTTTCACGCCTCCGCTCGTGCCGCCCACGCCCCCGCCAATCACCATAAAAAGCGAGCCAAAAAAGAGGCTAGCGTCTTTAAAAGTGCCTAAATCAAGGGTGTTAAAGCCTGAGGTGCGGTAATTTACTGCCGTAAAATACGAGCTGATGAGCTTATCGGCAAGGCTAAGCCCCTCCAAGCCCCTAGAATACTCAAACCAAAACACCGCAAAGGTCGCGCAGGCTAGTAAAATAGCCGTTCCAAAAAGCACGATTTTTGTATGCACGCTTAAATTTACTATGCGTTTTTTGCGGAAAAGGTAAAGTTCAAGAAGCACGAAATAGCCTATGCCCCCGATTATCACAAGGCTTGTGATGATTAAATTCACAAAAATGTCGCCACGATAACCCATCAAACCAAGCTCAAAGGTGCTAAAACCGCTGTTGTTAAAGGCTGAGATGGAGTGGAAAAAGCCCGCCCAAAGTGCCTCTAAAAAGGGCATATCAAGGGCGAAACGCAGGCTTAAAAGCACGCCGCCCACAAATTCCGTGATGAAAACGAAAAACAAAATGTGCTTTAAAAAGCCGATTATCCCCTCCATATGCGGATATAGTAGGGATTCTTTGAGCATATTGCGCTCGTTAAAGCCTATTTTCTTGCGAATCAGCACATAAAAAAACGCGCCAAAGCCCATATAGCCGAGCCCGCCGATTTGCACTAAAAATAAAATTATCGCCTGCCCCGCAAAGCTAAAATCCAAAGCCGTGTTTTTTACTATTAAGCCCGTCATACTCACGGCTGAGGCGGCGGTGAAAAGCGAGTCTGTGAAGCTTAAAGGCGTTTTGCTGACCCCGTCAAGGCGCAGCAAAAAGGCGCCCAAAAGCGCGATAAACACATAGCCAAAGAACAAAGAACGAACCGTGCGCCTGTCAAAATGCGTCTGTCTCAAAAAATGCTCCGTTTTGATTGAATTTAGCTCAAAATTTGGCTTGAAATTTTGACTAAACAATTTGCGAGTTTCCAAAAGCTCGCCCCACGCCAAAAATTCAAAATTTTTGTGAATTTTTGCAAATTTCTTACAAAAATTCAGCCCCCATTACAAAAAAATGCAAATTCTAGCAAATATTCATTGAAATAAATTTAAATTTTAGCTTGATTTACAAATTTTCAGCTATAATTACATTTTTGTTTTCGCGTTTTGGCTTTAAAAGTCGCGCGAAAGCCTTTAAGATGGCGTTTTGGCTTGCGAAAATTTGCGCAAAGGCTTTGAAAAAGGGCTTTTGGCTAGATTTTAGCTAGCAAAGCCTTATAAATTCGTGGTTCGGTAGCTCAGTCGGTAGAGCAGCAGACTGAAAATCTGCGTGTCGGCGGTTCGATTCCGCCCCAAACCACCATTTTTACTCTACTTTTTCTCAAATTTTACTTGATTTTTGCGAATTTTTCGGCATTTTAACGAGCTTTTATTTTTTCAAACAGCGAAAACACCGCCTTTTGCAAGGCGTTTGCTAGGGCTTGGCTAGTGGCTTCAAAGCGCGTGATTAAATACGGGCTTGTGTTTGAGGCTCGCAGCAGTGCCCAGCCAAAGCCAAAATCCACGCGCACCCCGTCTATCTCGCAAATATCCTTAACGCCGATTTTTTCAATGTCCATTTCATCGGCACTCGCGCCGTTAAATTCACGCGAAAGGCTTGAATTTTCGCCGCATTTTTTCGCACCGCCTATGCTTGAAACGCCCAAATTCTTTGAATTTTCGCAGCAAAACTCAGCCAAATCGCCCTTAAATTCAGCCAAATTCGCGCGCAAAATTCCCCTTAACTCGCCGTCCAAATCCCCATTTTTCACGGCTACTTTGAATTTATCCACTAGGATAAATTTTTCGCCCTCGCCCACAGGGATTTTGATTTCCTCGCTGGTGTGGAGTTTTGGCAGTGCCGCTATCATCGCACCCAAGTCAAAGCCCGCATATAGCAGCTCCAAGGCGCGCAAAAAGGCGTAAATGCCATCATCATAGCCAAAATAGCGGTGTTTGAAAAAGATATGCCCGCTCACTTCGGCGGCAAGGTCGATGCTGTGGGCTTTCATCGCCTTTTTTATGTGCGAGTGTCCCGTTTTTCCCATCATTATCGTGCCGAATTTGGCGACTTCGTCAAAAAGATTTTTCGAGCATTTAACCTCGCCCAAAACGCGCGGATTTGGGATGTTTTTGGCGAAAAGATAGCACAATTCATCGCCGCAAAAGATATGCGAGCGGCTTAAAGCTAACATCCTGTCGGCATCGCCGTCAAAGGCAAAGCCCATTTTTAGCCGCTGGTTTTTGGCGAGTAAATCCTGCAAAGCCTTTAAATTCTCGTGCTCTGTGGGGTCTGGGGCGTGGTTTGGAAACTGCCCGTTGGGCTCGGCAAAAAGCACCTGCGCCCTTAAATTTAGGGCTTTTAAAAGAGGCTCGATGACAACCCCGCTCGCTCCGTTGGCACAATCAATGCCAAATTCATACTCAAACCCCCGTAAATGCGCAAACTGCTCGCTCATAAAATTCACATAAAGGCTTAAAATGTCGAATTTCTCGCACTCGTGGTTGTTTGGAATTTGCTCCACACACTCGGCAAGTGCTTTAAAATCGGCGTTTTGCTTGGCAAGTTCGGCGGCAAGCTCTACAAATTCGGCACTCCATTGAAATTTAGCATTTGCACCGCTCTGAATTTTCTCGCTAACCCCCAAAAATTCAATGATTTGCCCCCCCAAAGCCTTTAACTCCGCCCCGAAAAAACTCTCTTTGTTTATGGTGATTTTAAAGCCGTTGTAGTCCTTTGGGTTGTGCGAGCCCGTTATCATAATGTTCGCGTCAAAGCAAGCCCCTTGATATAGGCTAAAATACCCAAGCGGAGTGGGCACAAGCCCTATGTCATAGACTTTTGCGCCAGCAAAATTTAAGCCGCTTACGAGGTAGCCAAAAAGCTCGTTTGCGCTGTAACGCGCATCATAGCCCACGCTTACGCGCTTGCAGCCTCTTTTAAGCATTTCAAGTCCCAAGAAATAGCCTATTGCCTTGACACTTTTTTCGCAAAGCTCGCTGCCATAGAGCCCGCGAATGTCATACTCCCTGAAAATCACTTCAAGCATTTTTTTCCTTTTTAATGAATTTTTAGCAAAAATTGACAAAATTTCGCTACAATTTTACAAAATTTTATTAAAAATTCAACGAAAAGGACGAAAAATGGCTGACGAAGAAGAAGTTAAAGAGGAAAAAAAGCCCAAAAAAGGCGGCTCGCTAGTGCTCATCATAGTGGCGGTTTTGTTTGTGATACTGCTCGCTGTGGTCGGTATGATAGGGTATTTTATGTTCTCAGGCTCAAATGAAACGCCTGTGGAAGCCACTCCGGCGGGCGCAAGTGGCAGCGCAGCTCCTGCTAGCAAGGGTAGAGCGGGCGCAAACGCCCAGCGCGGCAGCGATTACGCGAACATAGGACCTATGTATCCTTTGGAGGGTTTCACGCTGAATTTGCTCTCAGAAAGCGGTTCGCGCTACATAAAATGCACGATGCAGCTCGAACAAAGCAACGAATTGCTGCAACCCGAGCTTGACAAAAAAACCGCCATCATCCGCGATGTCGTCATCCGCACTCTCACCTCCAAAACCTTCGAGGAAGTGAGCACTAGCAAGGGCAAGGAACGGCTTAAAGATGAGCTAGTGAGCAAAATCAACGAGATTTTGACGGATGGTTTCATCAAAAATATCTATTTCACGGACTTTGTGGTGCAGTGATTTTAGTGGGCTGTGATATAGTGGCTATTTCGCGCATAGAGAGGATTTATGCGCGTTATGGCACGGACTTTTTGGATAAATTTTTGAGCAAAAATGAGCGCAAACTCGCCAAAAATGTGGCTAGCATAGCGGGCTTTTTCGCTGCCAAGGAAGCGGTGAGCAAGGCACTTGGTTGCGGCATTTGCGAGGCTTGTGGCTTTTTAGACATTGAAATTTTTAAAGACAATAAAAACGCACCCAAGCTTAAATTTTCGCCAAAAATTACGCGTAATTTTAAAATCAAACAAAGCTCACTCAGCATAGCCCACGATGGCGGCTTTGCCATAGCTGTGGCGGTTTTAAATTAAAAATTTAGCTTATTTTAAAAGGCTATTTTTTAAAAAAGCACTAAAATTTTGGAGATACTAAATCAATCAATTTCAGAGAATTTAAGAACACAGCAAAGAGCCAAGAGAGCGAGGATATACGCCGAACAGATAAGGACATTGAGGCTATCTATCAAAGCGGTAAATTCAAAGGTATAAACATAGAAAGATTTAACCAAGTCCAAGACATAATCAAAGCCTACAATGCAAACAAAACCTCGCTAGAAATAGAAACCCTACATAATGACAATATAGAGAAAATTTATAATCAATATAATAGCAAAAAGCTAATCACACTGTCTGATTCTCAACGCAAACTTAAAATGGAAACTATGCTGAAAATTGAATACCAAGCCTTTATATTGACAAAAATTTACAGCTACGAAATCAGCGATAAAAATAAAGGCATTATCAAACTCTTACAGGCGCAGTTAGACAAGGGGTTTGCCTCTAAATTTTTATAAAAATTCATGTCCTTGCACCACAAAAAAGCAAGAAATAATCCGCCCATTTTAAGCCTTTGACTAAACCTTTTTAGGCTTATCCAAAGCTCGTGTTTGAAAATAAGCAACGGCAACAATAGCAAAACAAAAGTCTATGAAAATATAAATTTTGATTTCAAAGCCCCTATTTTAAAGATTTTGCGAGCCGTCATTCAGTTGTAATTATTTTAAGAAAAAACAAAGTCGAAGCGCAGATTAAACAAAAGACAAAGAAAGCTAAAAGCAAACCTAGTGTCATTACAAATCCTTTAAATCGCCACAATTTAAGCATTTTTCACTTGCTTTTTTGTCCCTTTTTATATCGTCATAAATAATTTTAAAAGCCATTATGGGAAACGCCAAAAAGCCAAGCCCTATCACGATGGTTGCGAGATTTTCAGCCATTATCAAGCTTTGAATTTTTTATACCAAATTCGTAAGAGGCGTAAAAT
>CAVJSG010000011.1:8597-13155 GCA_963651895.1 Campylobacteraceae bacterium | reverse complement strand
GCGTAAAATAGGGCGGCGGCAAGCACCACAATAGCGAAAACTGCCAAAAATTCAGCACTCATTCTAACTCTCTTAATTTTTTGCGGTTGATTTTAAGCCCTCTAAACACAATCGCCAAAGCGATAACCAAGACCAAAGCAACCGAGCCTAAAATGATTTGTTTGCGTGTCAAAGTCTCTATATTCATAACAGCATAGCTAACCACGCCAAAAATAGCGGTTACACAGGCAAACAAAATTTAAAATGTCTAAATCGTATTTGACTTGCTTTTGTTTATACCGACATTTTAGCAAAAAATTTAAACAATGCGAAAATTTTTTACAAAAACAACCCAAAATAAATTTTAATTTCACCCCTTTCCGTCCAAAACAGGCACGAAAAGGCATTCATCAAGCCTTTGCTTTTGAATTTTGCCCTCATTTTTTGTGAATTTTGTGATGAATTGCCGCTCATTTTCAAGCACGGGGGCGACTAAGATGCCGTTTTCTGCAAGCTGCTCGAAAAGCACGGGCGGCACTTTGGCGGTGTAGGCTGAGAGCAAAACCCTGTCAAATGGGGCGTAGCGCGCCCAGCCCAGCTGCCCGTCCGCGTGCGAGACGAAGATATTTGAGATTTGCAGTTCCTTAAACACGCGCTTGGCGCTGTCTGCTAGGCTTTCTATGCGCTCGATGGTGAAAACGCGGCGCACCAAACGGCTTAAAATCGCAGCCTGATACCCACTACCGCAGCCTATTTCAAGCACGCTGTCAGCACCTGCTAAATCAAGTGCCATAGTCATTTTGGCGACGGTTAGCGGCGAGCTCAGCCACTGCTTCGCGCTCATCGGCAGGGCGTTTAGGCTGTAAGCGTGGCTTTTTAGCGGCGAAAATCGCTCGCGTGGCACGGCGCAAAAGGCGTTGTATAGGGCTTCGTTGATGAAAATTTGCGCGGCGATTTCCTTCGTCATATTTTCGCAACGCTTTCGTTCAAGCTGCTCTAAAATTTTCACTGCTTCGCCCTTTGCAAAAGCTCATTTTTCAGGCTTTGCAGCCTTTTTGAAAGTCGGATTTCATAGCTGCTTGGGCTTTGCAAGGCTTTGACACCCTCATCAAAGCACGCTAATTGTGCCTTTGCGTAGTCTTGGCTTTCTTTGAGGCTTGGGATTTTATAAACCAGCTCGCCGCCCCTAAAAATAGGCACTAGCAGCTCTTTTGCCTGTAAATTTGGGGGATTTTTTGAATTTTTAGAATTTTGGCTTGAATTTTGTGAATTTTCGTCTTTAAATTTAGAATTTTCGTTTGAAATTTGTGAATTTTCGGCTGAATTTTGGCTTAAATTCACGCTTGAATTTGAATTTTTTGAATTTAAGGCTGAATTTTTGCTGAATTTTTGCGAATTTTCGCCGCACTCATTTGAATTTAAATTTGCCCCGCAAGGATTTGATTTAGCGCAGCTTGGCTGACTTTCATCGGCTAGATAAAGCTCATCATATAGTGCCTTGCCGTCCTCAAAAAAGCGGTAAAGCCTTTTGTGATGGGGGTTTGAGATTTTATCCGCACTCTCGCTGATTTTGATTTTAGGCACTAATTTGCCATTTTCCTCTGCGGCGACTAGCTTATAAACGCAGCCTAGCACGGGCGAGCTTTTGGCTGTTATGAGCCGTTCGCCCACGCCGAAAATGTCGATTTTTGCGCCGTTTTTAAGCAAACGCGCGATTTCAAATTCGTCCAAAGCCCCACTAGCTATGATTTTACAAGTTTTAAGCCCAGCCTTGTCAAGCTCGTTTCTAGCGTATTTTGACAGCTCGCACAAGTCCCCAGAGTCGAGCCGAATGCCGAAATTTTCGATGCCCCGCGGCACTAAAACCTGCCTAAACGCTGCGATAGCGTTTTTTATGCCGTTTTTTGCGTTGTAAGTATCCACTAGCAGCACCGCGCTGTGCGGATAAACCTCGCAGTAGCGTTTAAACGCCTCAAATTCGCTCTCAAACATTTGCACCCACGAGTGCGCCATAGTTCCGCTTGAATTTATGCCGTAAAGCTTGTCGGCTAAGGCGCAGGCTGAGCCCGCCACGCCGCCTATAAATGCTGCCCTCGTGCCTTTTAAAGCCGCGTCTATGCCTTGGGCGCGGCGCGAGCCAAACTCTAATACAGGGCGGTTTGCGGCGGCTCGCACTATGCGAGAAGCCTTTGTAGCGATGAGGCTTTGATGGTTGAGTGAGAGCAAGATAAAGGTTTCTAGCAGCTGCGCTTGTGCGGCGGCGGCGCGGACGCTTAAAATAGGCTCGTTTGCAAAGACGATTTCGCCCTCGCGCACTGCCCACAGGTCTCCGCTGAATTTAAAGTCCCGCAAAAACGCTAAAAATTCATCGTCAAAGAGCTTTTTGGAGCGGAAAAACTCTATGTCATCGTCATCAAAATGTAAATTCTGCACGAAATCTATGATTTGCTCTAACCCCGCGGCGATGACAAAGCCCGCGTTATCCGGGATTTGGCGGAAAAACACATCGAAATGGCAAATTTTGTCGCCCAAGCCGCTTTTGAGGTAGCCATAGCTCATAGTGAATTCGTAAAAATCGCAGAGTAGGCTTAAATTTTGTTTCACTTTAATGCTCCAAATGCGGACGAAAGGGGGTGAATTTTTGGGCAAGGGAACGCTAAATGGCAAGAATTTGAACGAAAGATGACAAGGCGAAGTATTTTCGAGCTATTTTTGGGGTTGTGCGAGCGGACGAGTGCGGATAGAACATAAAGTTCATCCGCGCGAAGTCCGCGAAGCAAGCGGAGCAAGGCAAAGCCTTGCGTAGCGTCTCCCCAAAAAGAGCCGAAAAGACAAGCCGTTTTTGCGATTAGACTAAAAGTCATCAAAAGTAATACTCCCTTTGGAATAGTTCGTAACCTTACTCTCAAAAAAGTTACTCTTTTGGTCGTTAAATTTGGAAAAATCATCCACCCATTTTATGGGGTGATTCGCGTTGTAAAGCTTGTCTAGCTTTATCGCCACCAGCCTTTGGTCGATGAGGTAGTGGATGTATTCCTCGATGATTTCGTCCGTAAAGCCCATTATTTGGTTTTGCGTGATGTATTTGCCCCACTTGATTTCAAGCTCGCCAGCCTTTTTGAACATTTCATAAATTTTATCAATGTTCGCCTTGTGAAATAAATCCCCACGCTCCGCGCGCACCGAATTTATCATATTTTGAAAGAGCAGCAAGTGCGTGATTTCATCGCGCTGAATAAAACGCACCATTTGCGCAGAGCCTAGCATTTTCCCAGCCCGCGCCAGCGCATAAATCGCCGTAAAGCCGCTGTAAAAGTAAATGCCCTCCAAAATTTGGTTCGCAACCATCGCAAGCAAGAGTTTATCATCATTCACATCGCCGGCAAGTTCCTCATAGAGGCTTGAAATGAAGTCGTTTTTCTCGCGCAGAGTCTCATCGTGCTTTTCCATCTCGTAAATCAAATCCGTATTCTCGCAAATGGCTTCAACCATTACGGCATAGGACTTGGAGTGGTTTGCTTCCTCGTAAGCCTGCCTCGCTAAAATCGCGTTGATTTCAGGCGCGGTAATGTAGGGGTTTATGTTGTCCGCGAGATTGTTCGTTTGAAAGCTGTCCATCGAGATGAGCTGAGACCACACGAGGTCATACATCCGCTTTTCAGCAGCCGTCAAATTCATCTTGTAATCCAGCGCGTCCTTCGTGGTATCAACCTCGCGTGGAAACCAAGTGTTCGCCTCCATCAAGTCCCAGAGCTTCAAAGCCCACTCATACTTCGCTTTCGTGAAGTTTAAAATCCCGTGAGGGTTGCCGCTAAACACGCGGCGCTCGCCCAAAGTCTCGGTTGAGCTTGGGTTGTAGATGCGTTTTCTGTGCATTTTAGACCTTTCTTACAATGCAACTTTGGCTTAGCACATCGTGCAAAGCCAGCCTGTCTTTTCTTAAAAAGCTTAGCATTAGCCCAAAGAGCAGTGCCGCGCTGATTAAAAAAAGGATATATCTTAGGATAGCCCTAAGAAAACTAATTTTTTGACCCGTGTTTTTGTCTATCACATAAAGCTCATAAGCTCGCAGCCCCGGGCTTTGAGCCTTTGCGCTAAAAAAAACCGCTTGGATGACGCCAAAAAAGGCGCTGCAAAAAAATATAACCATTTGATTGCCCAAAAATGCTTCCTTTGAGCCCAAAACAAAATAGCAAAGATAGCAAACAGGCACATAGAGTAAAAACAAATCCACCAAAAAGGCTTTACACCGAGAAATTCTCGGAGCGATAACCGCCTTTTGCCTTGAATTTGGACTTTCGCTTTGTGTTTCGTTTTTCATTTAAATTTTCCATTTTTATTTTACTTTAAATTTCTTAATTTTTTGCTAAATTTGCTTTGTGGCAAAAATTTACGCACAGTGTGAATTCCACGCGAAATTTGCCAAAACCAAAAGAAAATTCACGCCTTTTGTCGTTAAAATTTACAAATTCGCACAAAAGCGTGAATTTTCCGTGAAATTCAAGTTAAAGGCGCGGATTTTTGATGAGAAATCGATTTTAGCACACGATGGCTAGACTAAAAGCGGCAGCGGTCTGCC
>CAVJSG010000011.1:0-8587 GCA_963651895.1 Campylobacteraceae bacterium | reverse complement strand
CGGTCTGCCGAGTGCGCTAAAATCGATTTATCGCAAAAAGCCCCGCCAGCCGAATTTTAAAAGCCCGTAAAATGAGCTAAAATTTATAAATTCAGTTTCCGCGGCTGCCCGGTTTTACGGCTTTTGAGCCACTTTCGCAAAGTGGGCATTCATTTGGGTCGTAAATTTCAAATTCAAAATTCCCCAAGGCAAAAAGTGGCAAATCGCTCGGCAATTTAGCGTTTTCTCTGCCCTTTGTGCCTAAATTTGACACCGCGCAAAAGCCGCGGTTTGCCAAAGCCGCAAAGCCCACCACCACGGCGCCAAGCTGCTCTAAAACGAGCGCACTCTCCAAAGCCGAGCCTCCCGTGGTGATAATGTCCTCGCAAATGATGAATTTCTCGCCCTTTTGCACCTCAAAACCCCTACGAAGGCTCATCACGCCGCCCACGCGCTCGGTAAAAATGAAGCGTTTGCCGCAAGCGCGGGCAAGCTCGTAGCCCGCAAGCAGCCCTCCAAGGGCTGGCGAGCAAATCGTGTCGAATTCAACGCCTGATTTTTCGATAACGGCGGCTAGTTCAGCACAGAGTTTGCCCGCTAAAATAGGGCTTTCAAGCACCTTGGCACTTTGCAAATAAAAGCCCGAGTGCTTGCCCGAACTTAATAAAAAATGCCCCTGCAAAAAAGCCTTATTCTCTTTATAAATGTCCTCTAAATTCACGCTTTGCCCCTTGTTTTTTGCTAAAAAATTCAGCAAAAATTCGCTGAATTTCGCTGAAAATTTGCATTTTTTTGAATTTTTGTGAATTTTTGAGTGAAAATTCACAAAAATTCACGCTTTTTTTAATTCACGGCAAAATCAAAGCTACAAATTCGCTCAACGCCGTTGCCCACGCGCGAAGCTTAATCCGCTAACGCGGATTTTTTCACGCGGATCAAAGCGTTTCGCTTCATTTTGCGCTTTGATTTTGCTTTTGGCGTTTCTTGCGCCCAAAAACGCGACTTTGTCGTAGTGGATTGCCACGCCTTGACTTCGTCAAGGCTCGCAATGACGGCTTTACGCCGATTTTCACACCCTCAAAAGCTCGCTCTCTTTGGACTTTACAGCCTCATCAACCTTCGCCGAGTAAGCATCCGTGAGCTTTTGCACCTCATCATAAGCCCTTTTCGCCTCGTCCTCGCTGATAGCCTTGTCCTTTTCAAGCCGCTTTACCGCGTCATTTGCGTCCTTTCGGACATTGCGGATGCTCACCTTCGCCCGCTCGCCCATAGACTTGGCGTGGCGCGCGTTTTCCTCGCGCTGCTCGTGCGTCATCGGCGGAAAAAAGAGCTTTACAGCCTCGCCGTCATTGTTTGGATTGACGCCGATGTTCGCCGCAGCTATGGCGGACTCGATGTTTTTGAGCATCGACTTCTCCCAAGGGCTGATGCTAATGGTGCTTGCATCGGTTGCGAGCACCGTGGCGACTTGATTTATGGGCGTTTGCGTGCCATAATAATCCACACTTATGTTATCTAGGATGTTTATGCTAACCCTACCCGTGCGAAGCGTGGTAAAATCTTTCTTTAAAGCCTCCAAGCTCTTTTCGCATTGCGATTTTTGCTTGTTATAAATGTCATTTAGCATTGTTTGTCCTTTATTTTAGGGCTTTTGCGGCGCGTTTGGCGCAGTATTTGACGGCACAGCAGGGCTTTGCGCGGCTTCATTTGGCGTTAAATTTGTCGCGGCAGGGCTTTGATTTTGTGAATTTGGTGCTGAATTTTGTGAATTTTCACTTGAATTTGGCGCAGCGAGTGCTTGATTTGCCGCACTTGGCGCGGTTTCATTTGTAGTGGGGGCTTGCGGGGCAGGGTTTGGCGCAGCATTTAAAGGCGCAGATGGCGCAGTATCTGGCGCATTTGGAGTAGCCGGAACGCTTGGGGCTGCGATTTTCTCAGCCACAGAATCCTTGCCAGCGGTGTTGTAGGTGTAGGTTAGGGCTATGGTGTTTGCCACGAGCAAAAGCCCCAGCACGAAGGTGAATTTCGCCAAAAAGCCAGCCGGACCCTTGGCACCAAAGAGACTCTCGTTGCTGCCGCTGTAAGCGCCTAGCCCAATGCTCGAACTCTTTTGCAGCAACACGGCTATGGTGATGAGTGCCACCAAAAGCACCTGAAACACGATAAATACGCTACTCATAATCATCCTTTGAGGTTTTTTAAAAGTGTATTTTAGCGAAAATCCTTAAAATTTTTTGCGAAATTTGAATTTTTTGTGCGAAATTTGGGGGAGGGCTGAATTTTTGGGGGCTTGGGCTAAAAAATTCAGCCAAAGCCCCTAAATTTTCGTGGCAAAGCCTCCCAAAAGCTCTAAAAAAGGCTTTTGAAAGGCTAGCACAAAGGTTTTGCAAAGTCTAAACTACTCTCTATTCGTCAGCCCCAAGATGTGAAGCAGATTTGCGAAAAGATTTAGGAAGTCTAGGTAAAGTGCCACCGCGCCCTCGATGGGGTGGGCGTAGTTGCCGCGCACTATATTTTGCGTGTCATAGAGTATGTAAAAGCTAAACAAAATCGCCGACACGGACGAGATGACGAGCGCAAAAATAGGGCTTTGCGTGAAAATGTTGATGAGGCTAGCGCAGATGACGACTATCAGCACGATGAAAAGCATCTTTCCCATAGTGGTAAAATCGCGCTTCGTGTTCATCGCAAAGATACTCAGCCCCCCAAACGCCACAGCCGTGAGCGCAAAGGCTTGTGCCACGATGACGCCGCCGTTTGCCATAGCCAAAACGCTATATAAAAGCGGCGTGAGCCCCAGCCCCAGCACGAAAGTGAAGCCAAAAAGCAGCACCAAATTCAGCGGAGTGCTGTGCAAGCACGCCCTCATCGCGAAAAACAGCACCAAAGCCACGCCTAAAATGATGAAAGGCGCTGCCATACCGAGGCTCGCAAAGAGCGGAGCTGTGTAAAGCACGCCCACATAAGCCCCCGCCGCACCAGCTAACAGCGAAGCCGCGAAAAGCTGGTAGGTTTTTTTGATAAACGCGCCAAGTGCCGATGACTCGCGCGCAACCTCGCCCTGACGGGCATAATCTCTATCATAAAGACTCATTTTTTCCTCCATAAAATGAAATTCGAGCGTAAATTTAGCCTAGAAAATTTAATGCTTGGTTAAGGGGGTGTGAATTTTGTAAATAAATTTGCTATAAGGCTTTAAATTTTGCGTTTTCAAAGGCGTTTTTTTGAATTTTAAGCGAAATTTGTGCCGAAATTCACGGCTTAAAGGCTTGCAAAATTTAAATTCCAAATTTTGCAATTTAAAATTTACAAATTCCAAGCCTTTTAAAGTGCCTTTAAAGCGTTTTTAAAAACGCCTCTAACGCCAAAATTTCCTCCCTCGTTAAATTTAGCTTTTTGATGAGGGGGTCGGTTTTTGGCAAAAGCGGGTCATTCTCTTTGCCCTTTGGCACAGCCGCTGGAAAGCCCGCATTATACATATTTAGCACGCCTATGAGGTTAGGAAAAGTCCCTAAATGCGTGTATGGCGCACTGCGAGCCACGCCCAAAAGGCTGGGAGTTTTGAATTTGCCAACATCGCTTGCGTCATTCGTTACCTCGTAACGCCCCAAATCCTGCAACTTGCGCCCAAAAAAGCTCAGCCCTATGTTGTGGAATTTAGAGTCGCTTAACGCAACGCCGTAGTGGCAGTTCGCACAGCGCCCTTTGTGGCGGAAAATGTCCAGCCCCCAAAGCTCCGTGTCGCTTAACACCTTGTAATCGCCCTTTAAAAAGGCGTTGAAACGGCTATTTTTGCCCACCAAGTCCGAGCGTTCGTAGGTGGCGATGGCTTTGGCTATGTTTTCTATGGTGATTAAATTTTTCGCCTTTTCGCGCTCCAAACGCGGCATTTTCGCCACTTTCGCGGGGTCGATTTGAATTTCATTTAGCAAAAATTCACGCCAGCGCTTTTTTTCATCCCTTTCAAAAAGCTCGCCAAAGTGCGCCGCCCACGCATTTTGCGTGGCTTCATCGGCAAAAGCCGCCACAAAAAGCGGGTAGTATTGAGGCGCGTTTTTTATGGCGCGTTCGGCGTTTGCAAGGGTATTTGCCATTTCCACAGGGTCTGTGATGGGTCCAAGTGCCTGTGCTTCAAGGCTTGCAGCCCTGCCGTCCCAAAAAAGCTCCTCAAAAAACGCCGCACCCAGCACGCTTGGGGCGTTGCGCCTGCCCCTTTGCCTGTCGTGCCCGTAGGATAGGCGCAGCCCGTCAGTAAAGGCTAGCTCGCCGTGGTGGCAGTTTTGACAGGCGATTTGCCCGCTTTTTGACAGCCGCGGTTCGTTGAAAAGGCGCAAACCCAAAAAGGCTTTTATGTCGCTGTAAGGATTGTCCTTTGGGGCTTGGGGCGCGTAAATGGGGGCAAATTCTTGCCACTCATCCTTGACGCTTTCATCCAAAGTGGGCTTTCCCCACTCATTTATGGGGCGGGCGTAAAGTGCGCGGTAGCGGCTTAAATCCTGCTTTTGGGCAGAATTTTCGCCGCGAATTTGTGAATTTTGCGCGGAATTTTGTGAATTTGCCGCTGAATTTTGCTCTAAATTCAGCAAATTCGCCTCGCCTTGAATTTGGGCTGAATTTCCCTCGCCGTTTTGCGAATTCGCTGAATTTTGCTCTAAATTCAGCGGATTTTGCGAATTTTTATCTTGCAAAATTTGCGCACAAAGTGCGATTATGCAAACGATAGCACAGCCTAGCAAAGCGGCTAGAATTTTTGCAATTTTTGTCATTTTTACTCCTTTGTTGTGAATTTTTGGCGATAAACGCCACAAAAACAACTCAAATTCACTAAAACGCCTTTATGCTTAAAATCATCGCCACTAGCGTTATCACAAAGCCCACGCCCAGCGTTATAAACGCGCTTTTGCGGTTTCTCTTGCAAAAGGAAGTTACGATGAGCCCTGAGAGGTAGAAAAGCACGAGCGAGGCGCAAAAGCCTATGGCGATGATGTCAAACCAAAAGCTGCCTTTTGACAGGTGCATTAGGGCGATGAAGCCGTAGATGCCGCGGTCTATCACGCGCATTATGGGCTTGTTGTCCTTGTCCTTGGCGATGATGACAAAGTGCATAATGTCGCCCATTATGTATTTGCCCCTATGGATGCTGACATTCGTGCTGCTTGGGGCTTCGAGCTTGTTGTCTTTGAGCGTTTGCAGGATGAATTCTTGCGCATTTTCCTTGCTTGGAATTTCGCTGATGTTTAAGTCGTAAATTTGCCCGCCCGCATTGACATTGTAGCCAAATGTATAGCCCACGCCGCTGATGATATACACCAAGCACGCGGGCAGGAAAAAGAGGCTTAAATATGTGTGGATTTGCATCCAGCCTTTTTTTGTGATTTTTGGAAGTTTCATTTTGCATCCTTTTTGTAAAATTTGGCGATTTTGCAAAACGCCTAAAAATTCCCTGAATTTTTTTAAAATTCAGGCACTAAAACTCAAATTTTACTTGAAATTTTAAAAATTCAAGCGTTAAAATTCAAAATTTCCTTGAATTTTTAAAAAATTCGAGGAAATTTTTTAAGGCACTTTGAGTCAAAAATTCACGCAAATTTTGCAAAAAGCGTGAATTTTCGCCGCGCCTTAGTATTTATACCCCACTTGCAACCAAAACTGCCGCCCCACATCATACACGGGCGTAGCCTCGTTTTCGCCGATGATAAAACCATTGCCCGGCAAAGTATTACCAGACGCATTTGAAATGGTAGTCATATTTTTGGAATTTAGCACATTGATGATGTCCAAATTTGTGTAAAGTGTGCCGAATTTATGCAGCTTAAATTCCAAGCCCACGCGCATATCCCAGTTGAAAACGCCTTTGAAATGGTATTTGCCATACTGCGTCATAGTGCCGCCTATGGTAGCGTTGTAGCCGGGCGAAGTGGCTAATAAACGCACCATTCTATCATAGCCTGAGCGGTAGCGGAAAAAATTGTTCCACAGCAAATTCACATAGCCAAATTTCACGATTTGAGTGGTGTTTAACCGCAAAGTCCAAGGCAGGGCGAAATTCTCTGTGGGGCGTTCGCTATATTTTATAACCTTGCCATCATAAAGTATGTCAGGGTTCTCCGCGTAGTCGCTATCAGTGGCGAAATAATTATAGCTGCGTTTTATGTCGCTATAATCAAACCCTAGCAAGAAATGATGATTTATGTTTAG
The DNA here is from genome assembly GCA_963651895.1 of Campylobacteraceae bacterium. Classification (GTDB taxonomy): domain Bacteria; phylum Campylobacterota; class Campylobacteria; order Campylobacterales; family Campylobacteraceae; genus Campylobacter_D. Next base: position 2,410 of record CAVJSG010000011.1, on the reverse strand, counting down.
GGTTGTAATGGGCTTGGTGTTTTCTATCGTAAGGCTTACTATGTCGCTTGTGGAGCTGCCGTCATTTGTGTAGTAGTTATATCCTGCGGCATATCCTCCGCCTGCTGCCTCAGTGGATTTGCGAAGCATTATTTCATCTTTGCCCTGCCTTTTGATGAATTTCGCGCTAAAATTCACAAAGCCCACATCTTGGCTAAGCCCTACCATCACCTCATCGCTGTAAGGGATTTCAAGGGTGTTGAATTTATAGTCTTTGTTTGCCACGACATCGCTTTCTACCCACGCATCGCCTATATTAGTCCTATTAAGCTGCTTTGTATATTTCAAAAGGCTATCATAAAGCCTGTATGAGAAAAGGTTGCGCCCGTAGTAGCGGTTCGCCCCAAAAGTTAAGCGCGTGTCAAAGCCAGCCCCTCGCCAAGGCAAGACATAGCCTAGGCTAAGGCGTGGGGCAGCCGTGCCTTTGTCCATATAGCTGTCCCCATCAAAGCGAAGTCCCAGCCTAGCGTTTAGCTGCCCTGCTTTGTTATCAAAAAGCCTGACATCCTGCTCCAAATAAAAGGCATAAGAGAGCACATCAAGCTTTGTGATGCCTTTGGCGATGAGGTTTAGGGTTTTGATATACTGCCCATTCCAACTTCCCGTTGTTGTTTGAGCTGTGGAGCATAAAGGCACACCAAACAAATCCACGCCCCCAGCGCACCCAGCCCCATTTAAATTCGCTATACCATTAGTAATGCCGTAATAATAATCCCCCAAAATCTCCCTAGCCACATATTTGTAGTCAAATTCCGCGCCTAGGCGGATTTTCAAAAACTCCGCCAGCTCAAAATTCATATCGCTTTTATAATTTATGCCCTCTTGCAACTGCTCCACATCGCTCCCACCGCCCTCCATAGAGTATCCGCTGCTAGTCGCCGCCCAGTTTTTATCCCCAGCTGAGTGTCGCCAAGAGAGGTAGTAGTTTTTGTCGCTGAGGCGTGAATTTTCTAGGCGCGAGTAGCCTAGCTGATTTACCCAAAGCCCTATGCTCGTGTCCCACGAGGCTTTCAGCCCAGCCTGCCAGCCCCCGCTTTGCATAGTGTGAAATGAGTCCTTTGTGGCGGCGGAAAAATAGGTGTTGTATTGTGGCATATAGGCTAAATTCGCCTCCAAGCTAAGCGTATCAGTGGGGTTATAAAAGGCTTTTAGGTAGTAATTATCACTTTGGCGGGTTTGATTTCGCGTGTTAAAAGCCTCAGTGCCGTTAAAATACTGATTTGCTACGGAGTAGCCATTTAGGGGGATTTTCGAGCGCGTGGTAGAAAATGCCCCTATGATGCCAAATTTCTCATTTATCCAGCCCTCTAAATTTGCCTTGACATTGAATTTTGTGAATTTTGGCTGAAATTTTTCGTCCGTGCTGTTGGCGAGGTTTTCTTTAAATTCATCATCAATGTGATACTGCGTGAATTTATCGCTCGTGTATTGATAACTCACGCCAAAGTGCCAGCCGTCCGCGCGTGGATGGCGCACATTTGCCTCCACAACCCCGCCCGTAAAGCCTCCGTAAGCCGCGCCTATGTTGCTATCCTGCACCACAATGCTTTCAAGCAAACTCGTGTCTATGTTTAGCCCCTGAGAACGCGCCGTGTCGTTTTGCAGAAACCGAGACGCCGCCCCAACGGTGCCACTACTAGAACTGCCGCTGATGGGGTCCAAATCGTTGTTCATATTAAAGCCGTCCAGCTGAAAGTTGTTTTGATAAAACAACCCGCCGCTGATGCTGATGTTTGCGGGGTTTATTTCACCCGGCGTGTGCGAACTTTGCTGGGCGGTGTCAAACTGCACATTTGGCAGGATTTTCAGCACGCTTGTAATATCGCCATTGGCATTTGGTGTGCTGTCGAGGGTTTGGCGGCTCACAGCCGCGCCGCTTTGGTATTTGCGAGTGTCCGTGTGCGTGTGCGCCTCGATGGTAGTGGCTTCAAGCTCGTAGGTTTTGGCATTTGCGCCTGTGGTATCGGGGCTTGCGCCATCTGTCGCACTTGTATAATCCGTGTTTGCGGAGTTTGCACTATTTGCTGTGCTCGTGTAATCCGTGCTTGCGGAGCTTGCATTATCCGCAGTGCTCGTGTAATCCGCCGCCGCGGGACTTGGAGCGTTTTCTCGCTCGCCCTCTGCAAAATTTGCTTGTGCGGCTGAATTTTGCGCGAAATTTAGAGCGATTTTAGCGTTTTGCGGTGCTACTCTCTCTCTCTCTCTCTCTCGTTTTGCAAACTGCTTTCGTTTGCGAGGGCTGAATTTGTCGGCTCTGCTGGGCTTTGAGCGGACGCTGTGTCTGCTAGCGCAATGGCTGCTAGAAAGCTTAGCAAAAATGCTTTTTTCATCTTTTATCCTTTTGTGAAAATTTAAAACGCATTATAATATA
>CAVJSG010000010.1:17872-19736 GCA_963651895.1 Campylobacteraceae bacterium | reverse complement strand
CGGCATTTGCTGTAAATTTTGGGCGAAATTTCATATTAAATAAATTAAAATTTATCTTTGCGGACACGCTAAATCGCATTTTAATGCCTCAAACAAATCAACCAAAAAGCCTTGCAAACACCTCTTTTAGCTCTGCGCTCATCGCTGCGGGCTTTTCGTTTTTGATAAAGGCGAGGGTGAAATCCGCGCTGAAAAGCCGCTCAGCGCCCCTAAAAATCTCTTGTTTGACGACAAGGCTCGCGTTTTTTAGCTGCAAAAGCGTGGATTTAATGTCGAGCGTATCGCCCAAATGAGCGGGCTTTATGAAGTTGCAGTTTGCTTTAACCAGCAGAAAATGCCCACTTTGCGCGTCAAAAATGTGCGGATAAGCCCTAAAAAACAGCTCGCTACGCGCGCGCTCGCAGAAATTTAGGTATTTGCTGTGATACACCACGCCCCCAGCGTCCGTGTCCTCGTAATATACGCGTAAATTCATCGTTTGAACCCCTATGAAAGCTATAAATTTGCGAAATGTCGTTTGAATTTAAATCTCAAAACCCCAAATTTAAACCCACTTTTCAACAAAAAATTTATCAAATTATCAAAAAGCCGCCTCCCAAAGCCCCCAAAATCCGCAAAATTCCCAAAACTCACAAAAATTCACAAAATCCGCAAAAGTCCAAAAAACCCCCACAAAAAAGCCCCCAAAAATCCGCAAAATTTCCAAAAAACACCCAAAATTCAAATCTAAAAAAACAACTCAGGCTTTAATTTGCTCATCAGCACAAAAGCCGCTAGCACTGCTTGATGGCACACGAAATTGCGCTCGCCACGCAGTCGCAGCGTTTCTTGCAAGAACGCCCCGTCCCTATACATAGCCCCGATATAAATTGTGCCTGCTCTAACGCCCTTGTCATCGGCATCGCCAGCCACTCCGCTGATGGCGATGGCGAAGTCGCAGCCGCTCGTTTTAAAGGCGCCTTTTAGCATAAAATACACGCATTTTTCGCTGTATTCGTTTTGCAAGATAAGCTCGCTAATGCCCAGCCACTCGTGCTTCAAGCGGTTTGAGTAGGTAACGACAGAGCCCTCAAAAATCGCCGAAACCCCATTAAATCTCGCTAACTCAGCCGCGCAAAGTCCCGCCGTGCAGCTTTCAGCAAAAGATACTTTGAGCTCCCTTTGCATCAGCCTTTGAGCGATGAATTCGATGGGATTTTTGCCCAAAAGCAGCTTCTGCCTGAAAAGGTTTTTCGTAGCCTGCAAAAAGGCGTTTAGCTGTGCAAATTTCGTGTCTGTGGCTTTGATGAGGACGAGGTTTTCCAAAAGCGAGGTGCTTAAAAGGTTGATTTTATAGGACTTTGCGAGCGGGTCAAGTAGGATGAGCGCGCTCTGCTCGTCTATGTCGCGCAGGCAAAAAAAGGCAAAGTTGATTTTGGGCTTGGATAAAAATGCGGGCAAAGCCTCATCCACGCTTGCTTTGAGCAGGTTTAGCTTGCAGCGTGAAAGCTGTGCTAAAAAGCTGTTTTCGCTCGCCGCAAGCGTTTTGGAGGGCATTAAAAGCTCATTTTGAAGCACAAGGCTGTCTTTATTCAGCGTGGCTACGAGCTTTGCCACAGTCGCATACAGCGCGCAGCCCGAAAAAATGGTGATATAATCATACTCGCCCGTCCAAGTTTCCAGCAAAAAGGGCAGTTCCTTGCTGACGCGCTCGAAGCAAATGCACTCATTCAGCTCGCCAAAATGCTCCTCGTAGCCCTTGTATATGGAGTTTAGGTAGTTTTGATGGAGCCTAAGCTCGCTGCCGATGATTAAAAGCAGGTGTCTCATTTTGCATCTTTTTTGCGAATTTTTGTGTGATTATAGCAAATTTATGGCTTTAAAT
>CAVJSG010000010.1:17364-17862 GCA_963651895.1 Campylobacteraceae bacterium | reverse complement strand
GTCTTTATTTTAAGGTATGCACTTTCAGCGGATTTTGCGTTTTTTTGTTCTCAAAAGCAAAATGAGCTTTGAGGGCTTACCTTCAAAAAGCCTCTCATCAATGATTTTACCGCCATTTTCAAGGGTGATTTCACGGGCTTTTTGGGGGTCAAATTTTTGTCCGTGCAAATTTGCCGAGCTTGAAAAAAACGCCCCGTTTTGCGCCAAAAATTCGCTGTGAGCGCACTCTTTAACCACGCGACACGCCCTTGAATTCGCATAAACAAAGCTCGTTTTTCTCGCCTTTCGCACGAGATTTTTGTGAATTTTTGGCACGCGCACGAAATTTAAAAGCTCGCTAAAACACGCCATTGTGAGTATGCAAGGCGTTTTAAGGTCCCTATTTTTGGCTTTGTTGATTTCCTCGAAATTTTTACTTAAAAAGCCCGCGGTAGTGTCGGTTTGGGCTAGATAAAGCATTTGTGTTTTCCTTTTTTATATAAAAAATTGCTATGAATT
>CAVJSG010000010.1:14196-17354 GCA_963651895.1 Campylobacteraceae bacterium | reverse complement strand
ATGAATTTACACCCAAAATTTAAATGGCGAGATTAAAATTTTTGATTTAAAGATAAAAAATGAAAGAAAATTCAGCCTTTTAAGCAAAAATGCAAAAAGGCTAAATTTGTTCGCAAATTTACGCCCAAAGCCCTACGCCACGAACTCCACATAAGCCATCTCAGCAGCATCGCCGCGGCGAAGGCGGGTTTTGATGATGCGCGTGTAGCCGCCGTTGCGTTCCTTGAAATTCACGGCGATTTCGTTGATTAGTTTGTTTGTGGCTTTTTTATCCTGCAAGCTCGCAAACACCGCCCTATGAGCGTTTGAGTCCCCCACGCGAGCGCGGGTTATGAGCCTTTCGATGAAACCTCGAAGCTCTTTCGCCTTTGGCAGAGTGGTTTCGATTTTGCCCGCATTTATGATGGCTATGCTTAAATTTTTAAGCAGTGCGGCGCGGTGAGAGCTGGTGCGCCCGAGCTTGCGGTATCCGTGTTTGTGTCTCATCTTTTGCCTCCATTTTGCGCTTTGAGCTCGGCGATTTTCTTGGCGATTTGCTCTTTGTTTTCGCTGAATTTAGAAGTGCCAACAGGCAGCCCTATGGACTCCATCACGCTTTTGATTTCTTCAAGCGACTTTTTGCCGAGGTTTTTGAGCGTGCCAAGCTCGATGGTACTCATCAGCGCAAGCTCGCCGATATAAGCAACGCCGGCTTTTTCTAGGCAGTTAAAGCTGCGCGCGCTTAAATTTAAGTCCGTGATGCTTTGCAGCAGTTTTTGATTTTCCATCTCTTCAAGCGCGCTTTGCTTTTTGCTCACAGCACTTGCGCTGGTGATTTTATCAAACACCGAAAGCTGCCTATACATAGCCTCCAAAGCGTTTTCAAAGGCTGCCTTGGGGCTTACCTGCCCATCAGTGGTGATGGTAAAAACCACCTTTTCGTAGTCTGGGTTGTCCTCAAAAAGCACCTTTTCTATGTCATAAACGGCTTCTTTCACAGGCGTGAAAAAGGCGTCTAACGCTATGTAGCTGATGTCTGGGATGAGCTTTCGTATCTCCTCGCTTGGCACATAGCCTATACCCTTTTCGATGATGAGCGTGAATTCAAGCTCCGCGTCCTCGTTTATCGTGGCTAGATAATCCTCGCTATTTACGACCTCCACAACGGCGGTGTTTAAGTCCGAGCCGTGAATTTCTTTGGGTCCCTTGAATTTAAAGCTTACCACCTCTTTGTCCGCGTCATTTTTGAGGCGAAAACGCAGCTTTTTGAGATTTATGATGAAAAGCGTAACATCCTCTAACATCCCGCGTAGGCTGTCAAATTCGTGGCTGACGCCCTCTATGTGAAGTGCGGTTGGCGCAAAGCCCACGGTGCTAGCATAAAGCAAGCGGCGAAGTGGATGCGCAAGGGTAATGCCATAGCCTATCTCAAAGGGCCAAGCGGAGATTTTTGCTGTCGTGGGACTCACATTTTCAATGCTAAATTGAGTTGGCGTGTTCGCCGAAGTAGTGATATTTCTCATTTTGCACCCCCTTATTTAGAGTAAAGCTCGACTATGAAGCGTTCCTCGACAGGGATTATCACTTCTTCTCTCTCAGGCGTGCGTGTGAAAATGCCAAATCTCTTGTCCTTTTCCACATCCACCCAAGCCACTATGCCCGTTTGTGCCGTTAAATCAATGGCGCGTGAAATTTGTGGGTTGTTTTTGCTTTTTTCTCGCACCTCGATTTTTGCGCCCGCTTCCACGCGAAAGCTTGGGATATCAACCCTCTTGCCATTTACCAAGATGTGCCCGTGCGTAACGAGCTGCCTTGCAAAGCGGCGAGTCGTGGCAAAGCCCATTCTATACACCACATTGTCAAGCCTTTGCTCCAAAAGCTGCACGAGCAAAACGCCCGTGTTGCCCTCGCGCCTTGCAGCCTCAGCAAAAAGGCGGCGAAACTGCTTTTCGCTAAGCCCATACATAAATTTCGCCTTTTGCTTTTCGCGCAGTTGCAAGCCATAATCGCTGATTTTGCCACGCCTTGCCCCGTGCTGACCGGGTGCATAGGGGCGTTTTTCAAGCGCACTTTTGCCCGCCAAGCGTCTTTCGCCCTTTAAGAAAAGGCTCACGCCAAAGCGTCTTTCTAGTTTTTCAACAGGTCCTCTATATCTTGACATATTTAGTCCTTTCTCACACGCGGCGGCGTTTTGGTGGGCGGCAGCCGTTGTGTGATAGCGGCGTGATGTCCTTTAAGAACAGCACCTTGATGCCCTCGCAAGCTCCGACACTTTTTACAGCGGTTTCGCGTCCGCTGCCCGGTCCTTGCACCTTGATGCCCACTTCTTTGATGCCGTGTTCTTTTGCCTTGCTCATCGCGTCCTCCACGGCTTGCTGTGCGGCGTAGGGGGTGGATTTCTTTGAACCCTTAAATCCAAGCCCCCCAGCGCTACTCCACGCGATGGCATTGCCCATCTCATCGGTAACCGTAACCATAGTGTTGTTAAAGGTTGCGCTGATATAGACTATGCCGCGGGCTATGTTTTTTTTCGCTACTTTCTTTTTCGCTACTTTTCTCGTTGCCATAGCTTGCTCCTCTATGCTTTGGCGGCTGCGCCGACCGTTTTACGCTTGCCTTTGCGGGTTCTTGCGTTAGTTTTAGTCTTTTGACCTCGCACAGGCAAGCCTTTGCGGTGTCTAAGCCCCCTGTAAGAGCCCAAATCCATAAGCGCCTTGATGTCCATAGCCACTTGCTTTCGCAAATCGCCCTCCACCATATAATGCTCTTGGATTTCACGGCGAATCGCCGCAGCCTCGTCCTCGCTGAGCTCGCTCACGCGTTTATCGTAGGAAATGCCTGTTTTATCAAGGATTTTCCTCGCACTAAATAGCCCTATACCATAGATATAGGTTAATCCATACTCTACCCGCTTTTTCTTGGGTAAATCCACACCTGCGATACGAGCCATTTTTCACCCCTGCCTTTGCTTGTGTTTTGGGTTTTCGCAGATGATGCGAACTACGCCCTTGCGGCGTATGATTTTGCACTTATCGCACATTTTTTTGACCGATGGTCGCACTTTCATAGTGCCCTCCTAATAAAGAAATTCCCACTTCCTAGCGACTCTCATTAGGACGCACCAACCATTTTCAAAACAAGTGGCGGGTTTTGAAAATGCTTCTTTTACAAGTTTTGAG
>CAVJSG010000010.1:0-14186 GCA_963651895.1 Campylobacteraceae bacterium | reverse complement strand
GGGCGGAATTTTGCGAAAAATTTGCAAATTTTCGCTGAATTTTTTGCAAATTTTTTTTAAAAGCCTCAAAAATGCTGAATTTAAAGCCCAAATTCAGCCCAAAAACCCTATAAAATCACATTTTAAAATCTAAAATTCGCCGCAAAGCCAAATTTCAAAGCCTTATTAAAATAAATCTCTACAAAACCGCATTTTAAAAGCTAAAATTCAGCTCCAAAGCCCTATTTATAGCGAAAAGTAATGCGCCCCTTATCAAGGCTATAAGGCGTGAGTTCGACCCGCACGCGGTCTCCGGGCATTATGCGGATATAGTGCATACGCATTTTGCCTGCTATGTGGCAGAGTATGGTGTGCTTGTTGTCAAGCTCCACGCGAAAATTTGCGTTAGGCAGGGCTTCTACCACATTGCCGTCTATCTCTATGACATCGTCTTTTGCCAAGTTTTTTCCTTTCTGTGAAATTTAAGGCTGTAATTGTAGCAAATTTTGGCTAAAAATGAAAGAAAATTTCAAATTTTTGCGAAAATTTTGGGCAAAATTTGCAAATTTTACCCAAATTTCCTTTTCAAACTCACGCCCACTTTGGCGTTTTTTATGATTTTTGGCTTTGTAACGCTGATTTTTAGGGATTTTAGAGGCGGATGGGCTTTTTTTAGCTCGCTTGCAACAAAATTTAGGGAGTCTTCCAAAAGCTCGAATTTTTGGGCTTTGTAAGTGTTTTTCAGCCACGCACAAAGCCAAGCGTAGTCTAAAAATTCGCCGCTTTTTGCGCGAAGTTTTAGCAAAATTTTTTGCTTTTTTTCGCGCTCAAAGGGCAAAATGCCGATGATACACTTCAAACGAAGCCTTATTTTTACACTACTTTGCATTCTTCTTTGTGAAACAAACGCTTGATATTTGGGATGTGCTTGTAGATAATGAGCGCGCAGACGACTAAAATAGGCGCGTGCGTGTTGATGCTCATCTCATAATGCAAGCTAAATGAGGCGATGAGAAAGGCTAAAAGCCCCGCCAAGGACGCCACAGAGGAGATTTTAAAAACCTTACCCACGACAAACCACGCTGCCAAGCCTATGGCAAGCTCGGCGGGCAGCAAAACCGCCATCACGCCGGCACTTGTCGCCACTCCCTTGCCGCCCTCAAAGCCCAAATACACCGAAAAGCAGTGTCCCAGCACCGCCAAAACCCCTACGCTCCACAGCATATCATCATCAAAGCCCGCGATTTTGAGCGCAAAAATGGGCAGAGTCGCCTTTAAAAAATCGCAAGCAAAGGTCGCCACAGCAAGCCTTTTGGCGAGTTTGGGCTTGCTTTCTTTTACCACGCGCAGCACATTTGTCGCCCCTATGCTTTTGGAGCCGCTTGCCTTTATATCGACCTTTGCGAAGCATTTGGCGAGCAAAAGCCCGAAGGGAACGCTGCCTAGCAAATAAGCCCCCAAATAAAGGGCTAAATTTGGGTTCGCCGCACTTTCATAAAAAAACAAATCCTCAACCGCAAAGGACAAAATCACGCTCACAAGCACGGCGGCGTAGAATTTTGAGTCGTTTAAGTCGATTTTTTTAGCCAAGCCCACATAAACGCAAAGTCCCGCCAAAGCCCCAAAGAGTAGCTGTTTTAGCACACTTTCGCTAGTGCAAGAAAAATATAAAAAAGCTAGCCAAGACGCGATGCCAGCGAGGGTGTAGAGGGTTTTCATCGTTTTGTCTCCAAAAATAAAATTCTTTTTTAAAAATGGTAAATTTTTCGTCATACTGAGGCTTTGCAAAAGCCGAAGTATCCATAAATTTATGACAAATTTTCGCCATATTTTTTTAAGTAAATTTAAAGCAAAACCAAAGCTCCAAATTCGCTCAACGCGGTTGCCCACGCGTGAAGCTTAATCCGCTATCGCGGATTTTTCACGCGGGTCAAAGCGTTTCGCTTCATTTTGCGCTTTGATTTTGTGGCGACTAAATTTGCGCCCAAAAACGCACTGCGTGCGTTCTCGCCCAAATTTTTCAACGCTTTTTTAAAAAAAAATTAGCAAAAATCATAACACAAAAAGTTAAATTTCGTTTGACTTTGAAAGCGACTTTGTGTAAAATTTGCCAAAATTCACAAAGGCAAAACCTTGACAAACCACGACAGCATAGCACTTGACAAGGATAGGGTTGATTTTAGCGTTTTAAGGCAGATGCCGCTAAAATGGCTAAAAGCCCACTGCGCGCTGCCTTTCGCACAGGACGCAGAGTGCGTTTATATCGCCTTTGGGCGCGGTTTTGAGCAAGCTGAAATTGAGCGGGCGCAGGAATTTTTCAAGCATAAATTTGTAAAGGGCGTGAGTGCGAGCGAGCACCAAATTTTAGGGCTTTTGAGCGAGTTTGAGCTTGTGGAGAGCTTTGAAAATTTGATGCGGGAGCTGAAATTTGAGCTTGAAAACTCCGCAAACAGCGATAAGAGCGCGGTTTCAAAGCTTTTTGAGCTAATAATCGCTCAAAGCATTCAAAAACGCGCTAGCGACATTCATATCGAGCCTGACGAGGATGGGGCTATGGTGAGATTTCGAGTGGATGGGATTTTAAGCGTGTTTTTGCGCCTTGAAACGAGCATTTATCAGGCTTTGATTTTCTACGCCAAACTTTTAGCGCACCTAAATGTCGCGGAGCAGCGCAGGGCGCAGGATGGCAGCTTTTCGCTGCTCGTAAATGGCGCAAAATACGACTTTCGGCTCTCATCGCTGCCGCTGCTTTACGGCGAGAGCTTGGTTTTGCGCGTTTTGGAGCATAAGCAAGATTTTTTAACACTAGGCGCGCTCGCCCTTGACAGCGAGGTTTTGACGAAATTCAAAAAGCGAATTCACGCCCCACTAGGGCTTGTGCTGCTCACAGGACCCACGGGCAGCGGTAAATCCACGACTCTTTACGCTGCGCTGAATGAAATCAAAAGCACGGACAAAAAAATCATCACCGCCGAAGACCCCATAGAATACCGCCTGCCGTTAGTTCAGCAAATCGTGCTTAACGAAAAGGCGGGGCTTGACTTTAACAACGCCCTGCGAACCATCCTCAGGCAGGACCCCGACATCATCGTCATCGGCGAGATACGCGATGAGGAAAGCCTTGACATAGCCCTAAAATCCTCGCTCACAGGGCATTTGGTGTTTTCCACGCTTCACACAAATGACGCCGTTTCCGCCATAGCTAGGATGCTCGATATGAACGCAAAAGCCTATCTCATCGCCTCTGCGCTCAGTGTAGTCATCGCTCAAAGGCTTGTTCGCAGGCTTTGCGAGCATTGCAAGGTAAAAAGTGCGAAAAAACACCCTGAATTTGAGGGCGAATTCTACGAAGCTTGCGGCTGCGAGCATTGCAAGATGAGCGGCTACGCGGGGCGTGAAGTGGTGAGCGAGTTTTTATTTGTCGATGAGAGCGTGGCTGAGATGATACGAACTAACGCCAAACCTAGCAAAATCCTAGCCTACGCGCGTGAAAATGGCTTTAAAACTATGTTTGAGGTAGGTTTGCAAAAGGCAAAAGAGGGCAAAACGAGCATTGATGAGCTTTTGAGGGTGATGAGATGAGGGGAAGTAAAGGGCTACCAAAGCTCTCGCCACTTTACAAGACAAATTCAAAAGAATTCAAAGGCTTTGTTCTTTCTAGGCTGAATTATAGCAAAATTTTAAAAAATTTGTCAAGTTTTTTTTGAATTTTTTGTAAAAAAAGGACAAAATTTATGAAAAAATACGAAATCACAAGCGCGCAAAACAGCTTTGTCATCGAGGCTGAAAACAAATTCATAGCCGCAAAGCTCGCAAAATCAAGGGGTATAAGCGTTGTAGATATTAAAGAGCTTAGCACTCCGAGCTTTGCGTGGCAAAGACGCCTTAAAAGCGTGGATTTAGCTATGTTTTTTAACGAGCTGTCCTTGCTCTTGCAGGCAGGCATTAGCTTGCAGCAGGCTTTAAGTGAGCTGAGTGCGAGCAGCGAGGACAAAAAACTAAAAATTTTCTTGCAAAGGCTGATTTTATCGCTAAAAAGCGGGCAGAATTTGAGCTACGCCTTTGAAAATAGCGGCTTTTACTTTGAAAAAAGCGAGCTAGCACTCATAAAAATGGGCGAAAGCACGGGGGATTTGGACTTTGTGTTCGCCCGCCTCGCCCAGCTGCGCCAGCAAAGATTAGAGGGCGCAAAGCGGCTAAAAAAGGCACTTAGCTACCCTCTTTTCGTGTTTGCAACCCTTATCATAGCCTTTTGCGCGTTGATGCTCTTTGTGGTGCCGCAGTTTCAGGGCATTTTTGCTGAATTTGAGCTAGCCCTGCCACTCATCACCCTGCTAATGCTTGATTTAAGCAGCTTTTTAATGCGCTTTTACCCGCTAATCCTTGCTTTGCTCATTTTACTCGCTATCAGCACGGCTTTACTTTATAAAAATTCGCGTCCATTCGCCTATTTTACACACTCGCTTGTTTTGAAAGTGCCTATTTTAGGGCGACTCGTGCTTTATCATCAAAGTGCGGGCTTTTTTCTCATTTTTTCGCTGCTCATTAAGAGCGGAGTGAGCATTTCTGGGGCTTTGAGCCTTAGCAAGGGCGCGTTTTCAAACCTCTGCTTGCAGGAAAAATGCGCCAAAATCGCCGAATTTTGCGAGCAAGGGCTTGCGCTAAACGAGGCTTTTAAGAAGTCAAAGCTCTTTGAAAGCCTAGTGCTTGGGATGTTGAGCGTGGCGATGAAAAGCGGGCGGCTTGATATGATGAGCGAGAAAATCGCGCATTTTTACGAGAGCAAGGCGGCGGAGCTTAGCGAGCGTGTGCTTGGGCTTTTGGAGCCGCTGATGACGCTTTTAGTGGCTATTTTGGTGCTTTTCCTCGCACTTGGCATATTTTTGCCTATGTGGGAGCTTAATCAAAGCGTGAAATTCTAGGGCGCGGAGAGAAAACTCACAAGGATTTGCGTGGCGTAGCCATAGCCAAAAAGCTGTGAAATTTGCTATTTTTAATCTAAATTTTGATAAAATTCGATTCTTTTCTAAAAAAGCATTAAAATTTGCGCTAAAACGCAAAATCAAAGCGCAAAATGAAGCGAAACGCTTTGACCCGCGCGATCAAAATCTGCGATTTTGGGCTACCGCGCGTGGGCAACGGCGCCCCGCGAATTTGTAGCTTTGGTTTTGCGTATTGTCGCAAATTTCAATGCTTTTTTAGAAAAAAAACCTCTTTTAACGCTAAATTTCAAACACAAAATCACAGCCTAAAAGCCTTTTTACCACCAAAAAAGCATCACAAAAGGCACGAAATTTAGCACCACGCACAAAAGCCCAAGCCATTTGGAAAAAATGCTAGCTAGCGCCACGCCTGTGTAGGATAGTAGCAGCCATAGGGGGATTTGCATATTTGTGCCGTAGAGTTTGAAGTCAAAAAATTCAAGTAGCGGCGCGTCCAAAAGCCCGCCAAAGCCCACTATGTGAAGCCCGAGTGCCACAGGGTAAAACACCACAAAGGCTGCGCTGAGTAAAATCGCTAGGATTTGTTGTGCCGAAACGAGCGGGAAAAAATAAAGCACGGGCATAATCATCGCAAAAAAGGTCCAAATGTTGAGGCACAAAACATTGCCAAAATTCGCCCAAAAGCCCGCGCCCCAGCGTCTGCCGAAATGGTGCATATATAAAAAAATAAAAAACACCCCCATCACCGAAAACATAAACCCCACGCTGAAAAGCAGCTGCGGAAAGAGTGCGAGGCAGAGCAAAACGCTGAAAAATAAATTCACAAAAGAGAGAATTTTGACATTTTTAGCCAGCAGATAAAAGCCCCAAAGTGCCATCACTAGCGAGCGCACATAGCTTGGCACGAAGCCCAGTAAATAGGCATAGCAGAGCAAAAACACAAAGATAATCACGCTTAAATCAAAGCGCGCGTTGCGGTAGGGGAAGTAGCGGCGCTGAAAAAAGGTGTATAGGGGCATTAGCACGAAAAATGCGAGCGAAAAAATCAGCGCGATATGATAGCCGCTAATGGCGATGAGATGGGCTATGCCGTAGAAATTCACATCCGTGCGAAGCTGCAAGCTCACGGGCAGCGCAAAAAATAGTGCGCCGTAAAATTCGACTATCTTTTCATCGCTGTGTTGGGAGAGAAAATACGATATGATGGCGTTTCGCGGCGTGGTGCTGGGGTTTGTTACATTAAAATCATAGCTTGGCATATAAAAATTTTTGCTCAAATAGTCCTTGAAATTCACGCTAGTGTTGATGACGCGCAGGTTCAAGGCTTGGTGGCGGCGGATGTTGTTTTCAAGCTTTGTCGTGGTGTAAAAGCTAAAATCCTCGCTTTCAAGCTTTAAAACTCGGTATTTGCGCCCCTTTTTGCTCGTTTTTTCGTAGCTTTGAAGGACGCGGACATTTTCTAAAAGCTGGTGCTTTTGCTCTTTAAAATCCCTAAATTTCAGCCATTCCAAGCCTACATTAAAGGCGAAAATGCAAAGGCAAAGGGCAAAAAGGGCGAAAAATTCTTTATAATTTCGCCAAATTCGGCTGAGTGAAAAGGGCTGTTTAAAGCTCGCACGGCTTGGCGAAATGGCGTTTTGCGAGTGGTGTAAATTTTTTGAGCTTAGCGAGTTTTCGCGCACTAAATTTAGGGCGTTTAAAATGCCGTGGGGTAGGGCTTTTGCCTTTGATAACAGCGTGCGCGGCTTTGATAAGAGTGGTTTTGATGAGAATGTGCGCGGCAAATTTTTTGCTCTTAAATTTGCAAAAATGCCGCAACACAGGGCTTTGATGGTGCTTAAAAAATTTTTTGAAAGGCTTGCAAGGGACATTTTGCCGACTTTGAATTTTTGCTAAATTATAGCTGAATTTGGGTGAAATTTGGTTAGTAAAATGAATTTTCATTGCCCAAATTTTGCTAAAATCGCTCAAAAAAAAGGGGGCGAAAATGAAAGATAGCGAGATTAAAACCCTGCGAATGCAAAGCATCTTAAAAGAACTCATCCCCGAAGCACTCGCAAATTTGGGCGATGAAGCACTGCGAAACCTTTGCATAACCGATGTGGAGTGCAAGCGCGGGCGTTATGATGCCTTTGTTTTCGTGGATAAGATGTTTTTTAGCCCAAGCGAGCAAGAGCAGATTTTGGCTAAATTAGAGCGAGCGGCTGGGGCTTTGCAGGGCTTTTGTGCGAGCGAGCAGGGCTGGTTTCGCTGCCCGAAATTTCACTTTAAATTTGACGAGAGGCTCGAATATCAAAACCATATCGATGAGCTTTTTGAAAAAATCAAAGGCGAGCGTGATGGCTGAAATTTTGGGGCTTGGCGTGAATTTTCTTTTGAATTTTGTGAATTTTGGCAAAATTGCGTGAATTTTTGCGCTAAATTTAGCAAATTTGCGTGAATTTTTGATGAAAGGCAAGCAATGAAAATCGACTTAAAAGCCCTGTGCGAGCAAGTGGGAGTGGCGTTTTACGATGAGGAAGTAGTGAGCGAAAATGGGCGCAAAATCTACCGCGTTTATATTACAAAAAAAGGCGGCGTGAGCCTCGATGAGTGCGCGCTTTTAAGCGAACTTTTATCGCCTATGCTCGATGTAGCCGCGCCTTGCGATGGCGAATATGCCTTGGAGGTAAGTAGCCCCGGGCTTGAAAGGAAATTAACAAAGCCTAGACACTATGAAATGAGCCTTGGCGAGAAAGTAATCATCACAAAAGCCGATAAAAGCAGCATTAGCGGGGAGTTGATGTTAGTGGAGGGCGAAAAAATCACTATTTTAGACGAGGGCGGTGAGAAAATCGCCGTGAATTTAAGCGAGATAAAAAAGGCGAAAACCTTTGTTCAGTGGTAAATTTGCGGCAAAAATTTGCAAGGCTTTGGGCGGAATTTGCAAATTTCGCGCGAATTTTCGCCAAAATTCGCTAAAAATTCACAAAATTTAAGGCGCGAGGCAAATGACAAACGAATTTTATATGAGCTTAGCCATAAACGAGGCGTGGAAATGGCAGTTTCTAACCTACCCAAACCCCGCTGTGGGCTGCGTTTTGCTGGATAGTGGCGGCAAGATTTTAAGCGTGGCGGCACACGAGGGCGCGGGCGGTGCGCACGCCGAGCTAAACGCTGTTTTGCAGGCTTTGAGGGAGTGCGAGCCTAGCTTAAAGCCCCCAAACGAGCCAAACGCGGCTTATGAATTTGCCTTAAAGCACCATAAAAACTTGTTTGCAGGCGGAGTAGCCTTTGTGAGCCTCGAACCCTGCGCACATTTTGGCAAGACACCCCCTTGCGCTAGGCTTTTGAGCGCACTTGGGCTGAAAAAAGTCTTTGTAAGCGTGGCGGATACGAGTGTGGCGGCTCGTGGGGGGGGCGAGTTTTTGCGCAAAAACGGCGTGGAAGTGGAGTTTGGGGCGTGCGAAAACGAGGGCTTGAAGCTTTTAAAACCCTTTTTGAAGTGGCTAAAAAACGAGCCTTTCAAGCTTTTCAAACTCGCCCTAACGCTTAATGGCTCGGCTTTGGGGAAGATTACGCGGCGTGAGGGCGACATTTACACGCACAAAATTCGCTCCAAAATCGACTGCCTAGTGCTTGGCGGTGCTACGGTTCGCGCGGACAAGCCTACGCTTGATGCGAGGCTAGTGGGGGGGCGTGCGCCTGATGTTTGCATTTTAACGCGTGGGGATTTGGGCGAATTTGACAAGGAAATTCCGCTTTTTAGCGTAAAAAACCGCCAAATTTTCACGCAAATTCCGCGTGAGGCTAGGTTTTTGCTTTACGAGGGGGGGGAGAATTTTTTGAGGCTTTTTGCGGACGAAATGGACGCTTTTTTGATTTTTCACAACGCCAAATTCACGCAGGGCGCGAATTTGCGCGTGAATTTGGAGTTAAAACCCCTATTTTATGGGACTTTGGGAGAGGACAGCTATGGCATTTACGAGCTTTGAGCCATTTTTGTATGCGAGAAACGACTTGCGCTTTGTGGTGCTTGATGAGGTGAGCGCAAAAAAGAGCGGCAAATACTATATATACGAGCTTTGCTCGAAAAATTTGGGGCAAAATTCAACCCAAAATTCGCCACTAAAAATGAGTGAAAGTTTGCAAATTTTAGACGAAAATTCGCAAAATTTTACTCAAAATAAGCCAAATTCAAGCGAAAATTCTTTAAAACAAAACGGCGAAATTTTAGATATAAATTCTCAAAAATCAAACGAAAATTTGGGCAAAATTTCGCGCCGAATAAAGCCAAATTTAAGCAAAAATTCACAAAATTTAGCCCAAAACGAGCAAATTTTACAAAAAAATTCACACCCAAAGCCCCAAAACAGCGAAGTTAAAAAAGAAAAATTTACCTACACAGCCCTAAATAACGAGCTTTTCGCGCAAAATGATGAGCTAGTTATCACTATTTTAGGGCGCAAAATCATCCTGTTTCGCAACTTCACACGCCACACCGACAACTTCAAAGAAGCTAGACTGCGCCACACTATATTTTCGCTGCTGTTTTTTTGCGCTAGTGCCGTTTTTGGCGCATTTTGCGTGAAAAACGGCTTTCTAGGCGTTGATATAGCGTTTTTTATGCTTTTTTTGCTAGGCTTTATCATTTCACTCATCAACTACGCCCTACTAAAAAGGCAAATCGCCATTTTAAGCACGCTGGACAAGCAGGATTTCATAGACTACACAAGCGGATAAATTTTGCTTAAAATTTAAGTTTTTTTGTGAATTTTCACTTTAATTTTCATAAATTCCTAAATTTTTACACACAACTTTTTAGGCTATGGATTGTTTCGGCTTTTTCAAAGCCTCACAATGACGGCGTGGGTGAATTTTTATTAAAATTCACAAAATTCAACCCAAAAAATTCCAAAAAAATTTCCCCCCAAATTTAGCCAAAATTTTCCAAACTTCCCTATAATTACAAAAAAATTTCCAAAATGCCAAAAAAAGGACAGCCTATGAGTAAGGTAGAGTCGCAGGGGATGAATTCAACACAGGGGGCAAATTTAGCACAATTTGCAAATTCTCAATTCACGCACCTGCATTTACACACCGAGTATTCTTTGCTTGACGGGGCAAATAAGCTCTCAGAGCTTGCCAAAACCCTAAAAGAGCAAGGTGCGAGTAGCGTGGCGATGACAGACCACGGAAATATGTTTGGGGCGATTGACTTTTATAAAACAATGAAAGCACAGGGTTTAAAGCCCATCATAGGCATCGAGGCTTATTTGCACAACGGCGATGAGCTAAATGACAAGAGCAACAAACAGCGATTTCACCTATGTTTGTTCGCCAAAAATCAGCAAGGATATGAGAATTTAATGTTTTTAAGCTCTCAAAGCTACATTGAGGGCTTTTATTACTTCCCTCGCATAAACAAAAACCTGCTCAAAGCCCACAGCGATGGGCTTGTGTGCAGCTCGGCTTGCTTGCAAGGCGAGATAAATTGGCACTTAAACACCGCAAACGAGCGCAATGTCCGCTTTGGTGCGAAAGGCTACGAAGTCGCCCGTGAAATCGCACTTTGGTATAAAGGGGTTTTCGGCGAGGACTTTTACTTGGAGCTTATGCGCCACGGCATAAAAGACCAGCTTTTCATCGATGAGCAAGTCATCCGCCTCGCCAAAGAACTCGACATAAAGCTCATCGCCACAAACGACACGCACTACACATTTAAGGACAGGGCAAAGGCGCAAGAGGCGCTTATGTGCATTAGCACGGGCGTGAAGTTAAGCGACAAGGACAGGCTAAAACACAGCGTTTTTGAATTTTATGTCAAAACCCCAGCGCAAATGTGCGAAATTTTCGCCGACATACCCGAAGCCATCGCAAACACCCAAGAAATCGCGGATAAATGCAATTTAGAGCTAAAACTTGGCAACCCCACGCCGCCAAATTTCAAATTCGCCCGCGATTACGCGAAAGATTATTCGCTCGAATTGCCCGAACCCGAAGCTGAATTTAGCTTTGCAAACGATGATTTGGTTTTTGAATTTTTATGCCAAAAGGGGCTTGATGAGAGGCTTGAATTCATCGACAGCAGCAAGCACGGCGAGTATAAAGAGCGTTTAAAGCACGAAATATCCGTCATTAAAAATATGAAATTCTCAGGCTATATGCTGATAGTGCGCGATTTCATCGCTATGGCGAAGTCAAAAGGCATAGCAGTGGGACCCGGGCGCGGTTCAGCCGCAGGCAGCCTCGTATCCTACGCGCTTAAAATCACAAATTTAGACCCGCTGCCCTACAACCTGCTTTTTGAGCGTTTTTTAAACCCCGAGCGCGTGAGTATGCCTGATATCGATGTGGATTTTTGCCAAGACAGGCGCGATGAGGTCATAGACTATGTCATCGAAAAATACGGCTTTGACAAGGTAGCCCAAGTTGCCACTTTTAACAAACTGCTCGCAAAGGGCGTCATACGCGATGTGGCGAGGATTTTTGATATGCCCCTAAACGAGGCGGATGAATTTGCCAAACTCATCCCGGATGAGCTTAAAATCAGCCTTACGGACGCTTACGCGAAAGAACCAAAAATCGCTGAATTTATCGAAACTCACCAAAATGCCAAGGAAATTTGGGATTACGCGCTCGCTTTGGAGGGGCTAAATCGCAATGTCGGCATTCACGCGGCGGGGCTTGTGATTTCTAACGAAAGCCTTTGGAAAAAAACGCCGCTTTTCCGCCCCACGAAAAATGACGAAAAACACCTCGTAACGCAGTATGCAAAGGACTTTTTGGAGGATGTGGATTTAATCAAATTTGACTTCTTGGGACTTAAAACCCTCGATGTCATCGACAACGCCACAAAGCTCATAAAAAGGCGTTATGATAAGGACATAATTTGGGAGCAAATCGACTTAAACGACAAAAAAGTCTATGAGACGATTCAAAGCGGCAACACGCTTGGCATTTTCCAAATCGAATCAGGCTTATTTCAAGGGCTCTCGCGCCGCTTGCGACCATCAGATTTTAACGACATTATCGCTATCGTGGCTTTGGGTCGCCCGGGACCGCTTGATAGCGGGATGGTTGATGATTACATAGCCGTCAAGCACGGGCAGAAAAAGGCGAAGTATCCATTCAAAGAGTTAGAGCCCATCTTAAAGGACACCTACGGCGTCATCGTTTATCAAGAACAGGTTATGCAAATCGTGCAGGTAGTGGGCGGTTTCACGCTTGGGGGGGCTGATAATGTCCGCCGCGCGATGGGTAAGAAAAAACGCGAAATTTTGGATAATCTAAAAAGCGAGTATTTGGAGGGTGCGAAAAAGCAGGGCTTTGACGCGGAAAAAGCGGATGATTTATTTGAGCTGATTTTGAAATTTGCAGAATATGGCTTTAACAAATCCCACTCCGCCGCATACGCTCTCGTGGCGTTTCAAACGGCTTTTTTAAAGACTTATTATCCAAGCGAATTTATGGCGGCACTCTTAACAAGCGAGCAAAACAAAGTCGAAAAAGTCGCGCAGTATATCGAGGAATGCAAGCGAATGGGGCTGAAATTCCTGCCGCCAAACATAAACAAGGCGCAGAGTGAATTCAGCGCGATTCGCTTGGAGGACGGCAGCGAGGGCATACTTTACGGGCTTGGGGCGATAAAAAGCGTGGGCGCGCCCGCTGCTGCGGCACTTTTGCAAGCTAGGGAGGATGGCGAATTTAAGGATATGAACGATTTTATCTCGCGCATAAACCCCTCAAAAATAAATAAACGAACCGTTGAGAGCCTCATAAAAGCGGGTGCTTTTGATGAATTTAAGCTCACTAGAAAATGCTTAATGAATAATATCCAAGCCCTCTGCGAAAATTCGCGCAAAATCGCCGAGCTTAAAAAAACCCTTAGCGCCTCGCTCTTTGAGACGGACGAGGTAACCGAGGGCATAGGCACGCAGCTTATTATGACGAACGATGAATTTGAGCTAAAAGAAAAACTAGGCTACGAAAAGGAAATCACGGGAATTTACATTAGCGGGCACCCGCTAGATGCCTTTGCGGCGCAAATTTCGGCAGTGGAGCATTATAAAAGCGTGGATTTTGAGGGCTTAAAGGGTAGCGGATGGCTGCTGTGTGTCGGCAGAATCGAGGATTTCAAGGCTATGATGAGCAAGAGCGGCAAGCGCTACGGCAAAATGCAGGTGATGGACTTTTACTCGTCCTTTGAAGTCGTGGTTTTCGAGCGCAATGTCGAGGAAATCGAGGACATTTTAAGGGACGAGCAAAGGCGCGCGCAGGCTTACGCCTTTCGGCTGAATTTCAAGCGCGATGAGAAAACCCTAAACCTCACGCTTAACGAAATAATGGAGCTTGAAAAGGCGAAAACTAGCGGTATCAAAGCAAAAACGGAGTTTAAAAATAGGGGCGAATTTGGCGGAAAATTTAACGGCGGCGGCTTTGCAAATGTGGGCTTTTCGGGCGGCGGAAAAAATGCTGAATTTGCGGGGCGAAATGGCGAATTTGGAGATAAATTTGCAAACGGCGGACGAAACGGCGAATTTAATGGGCAAAATGCTGAATTTGGCGGAAAATTTGCAGGGCGGCAGTATCCGCGCTCTGATTACACCGCTGAGCCGCAGGATTTTGAGAATTTAGTCATCGAGCTAAAACTCAACGAGCTTGACAAAAACAGCGTTTATGAGCTTTACGAACTCGCGCGCAACTCGCACAATCCGCACCTAAAAGGCGGCAAAAAACTCGTGCTAAAAGTCGCCTGCGTGGATTCGTGCCTCTTTTACGACACACCCTTCGTGGTGAGCGAGGAAGTAAGCGAACAAATTCTGCGCAAATTCGCGAGCTAGGGGGCTTTTGCTTTGAAATTTTATGTAAATTTTATGTGTTTCGCGCTTTGGGCTGTCGTGGCTAGCCCGAGTTAGCGACTTTAAATTTGGCGTTTCTAGTTTGGGCAAAATTCACACTTTCAGCCCCTTCTCTCCCGCGCATTCCTTGCAAACTACTATCAAATTTTCAAGGCTTTCATCGTCTTTGTTGCCGTTTTTGTGGAAAACGCCGAGCATATTTTTAGCCTGCGTAAAGTCCTTTTTGCACACGCTACACTGCCATTTGGCGCGCATTTTGAGCTCGTGGGCGATTTCCTCAAACTGCGTGGCGTTGCTCGGCAAATCCGGCAGCTTGTTTGACTTGTCGAAAAAGTCCTGTATATTCATCTTTTCAAGGCACACTTCAAGCGGTCCTAAAATCGCATAAATGTTCATTTTTGCCCTTTAAAATTCATCTTTAGCT
>CAVJSG010000009.1:4315-19826 GCA_963651895.1 Campylobacteraceae bacterium | reverse complement strand
CAAAAATTAGCAAAAATTTGGGCGTTTTCTAAAAAAGTGTTGAAATTTAGATAAATTTTGCATAGTGACAATCCGTCATTGCGAGATTTTAAGTAGAGCAAAGGCATTGAAATAGCCACTACGCGCCAAAGGTACATTTTAGGGTGCAAATTTGCATTTTAAAACATAATGACGGCGTGGTGTGGATTTTTCGAAAATTTAATATGAAAATTTGCTAAAAATTTATGAAATTCTATTTTAAAAATGCTAAAACATAAGGTGTTTGATACAAATTTACGCCAAAATTCAATTCCCAAAACCCCCTAAAATTCACAAACCAAGCCCATAAATTTACCTCAAACTCCATAAAATCCCCAAACCAAAGCCATAAATTTAAACAAACACCCACCAATACCACGCCCCAAAAACGCACACAAAGCCCACGCCCACCACGCTTAGCGCAAAGCCAAATTTCATCATATCAAGCACTTTGATGCCGCCTTGGTTAAAAACTATGGCGTTTGGGGGCGTGGAGATGGGTATCATAAAGGAAAAGCTCGCGCAGATGGTGATGATGAGCATCACAAGCAGCCTCTCGCTGTCGCCTAAAAAGCCCGCCGTTGCGACATTTACCACGGGCAAGATGATGGCGATGAGCGCGGTTGTCGAAAGCAGGCTCGTAGCCACGATGACGCAGCAGCAGGCGATGAAAATGAAGGCGATGAAGGGCAAATCGCTAAACAGCGCGAAAAACTTCTCAAAAGCCCCGCCAAGCTCGGCTTGCGCGAACGCCGCGGCTATGCAAAAACTCGCCCCGAACAAGAAAATCAGCTCGTAGGGAATGGACTTGCTATCGTCCCAAGTGAGAAATCCTAGCTTTGGCACGAACATAAGCAGCCCAAAGGCAAGCAAAATCACATTTTCGTTAAGCCCCAAGCCGCTGTAAAATGGGCGAATGGGCGAGTTGATAAATAAAATCCCAAGCAAAAGCCCTAAAAATAGCAGCAGGCGTTTGTGCTCGGCGGTGATTTGCACCTCGTCAAATTCACGCAAATCAAGCGCAAAGCCCGCCGTGCCGCGCGCTAAAATCTTTATCATCGCAAAAAGCATCAGCAGCGTGAGAGGTGCCATCATAAAAATCCAAGTCGTAAAGCTAATGGCGGGTAAATTTAAACTCTCCAAAAAGCCCAAAAATATGAGGTTTGGCGGGCTTGAAATGGGCGTGGTGATGCCGCTGATGCTCGCGGCAAAGGCGATGGCGAGCAAAAAGCGCGTGCGCAAAAAAGGCTCTTTGCTAAGGCTCATCGCCACGGGCAGCAACAGCAGCGCAACCGTGGAGTTTGAAAGTGCGGCACCCAAAATCACGCAGGCAAAGCCAAGTGCGGCGATGGCACCTTGCGGGGTTTTGGGGAATTTAGCGAGAAAGGTTTTGGCAAGCAGCCTGTGAAGCCCTATTTTCTCGGTAGCCGCGGCTATCATAAAACCGCCCAAAAAGAGATAAACAATGGGATTTGCGTAATTTGCCGTGGCACTTTTGGTGTCTAAAATGCCAAAACTTGGAAAAAGAATAATAGGCAAAAGCGAGACAACGCCCATAGGCAAGGCGCGGTTCGTCCAAAGCGTAACCAAAAGCGCGATGATGGCGAATAAAATGGAAACTTTGAGCGTGGCGTTTAGGTAAAAAAGGCTGATGAGGGCGACAAAAATGGCTAGAAAAATGGCTGTGAAAATGCCCGCGAAAGTGCGTGCTGCTTGGCTTTTGATGAGCCTTTTGGAACGGCGAAGTTTTATTTTTTCCACTCAAAACGCCTTTTTAGCTTAAATTTTGGCGCGTATTATAGCATAAATAAATGTTTTTGGGGTGTTTTTGTGAATTTTCAAATGCAAATTGTGTGAATTTTGGTTGAATTTGGGATTTTTTTTTTCTTTATCATTTTAACCTCAAATTAACCTCAAACATAGCCTCGCAATCGATTTTAAAATTAAGGGGCAAAGCGAAAACCCCACGCTTTTAATCGCCAAAGAGGGTTTTGATGCGGACTTTGGCGCGCGCCCGCTTAAAAGGGTGATTTATGATATGTATTGAAAAAAGGCTTAGTGCGATGATACTAAAAGACGAATTAAAGGGCGATGAGAGTATTTTAATAGACGAAAAAGGCGGGGAAATAGTCATCGAAAAGGTGTGAATTTTGCTAGGATTTTGCTGAATTTTTGCAAAATTTGCACTTGGTTTGAATTTTTACTGAATTTTAGCTTTGATTTTGGCAAATTCTGTGATTTTTGGGTTTGAAAGCGTGAAAAATTCACTAAAAATTCACACTTTGCGTGAATTTTTCCCGCTTTTTTTCGCAAAAATTCACGGATTTAATTTTCAGTGGCGCAAAATAAATTTACTATTTTAGCAAGGTTTTAAGGCGATTTAGCGAAAATGCGATTTAGTGCAAATTTGGTTTGCCGTCTTTTTCGTTGCAAGTAAATCTGCAACCATTTTTAAATTCGGAACAGCCATACCAAAAAACGCCTTTTTCCTTTTTGTCCTCTCTGCGCACGAGTTTGCCTTTTTGACATTGCGGGCAGGTATAATCGCTGATTTCTTTTTGGCTTTTAGGAAAATTTGCGCCCTCTTTGAAATTACCCCCAAAATCACTCTCACTAAATTCCGCTTTAAAATTAGCCTTAAATTCAGCCTCAAAGCGTGATAAATCAGGCTTTCCGTCCTTTGAATTTGCCTTAAAATCGCAACCATCTTTAAACCTAGTGCAACCAAAAAATTTGCCAAATTTTCCGTCTATCTCGCGCAAAAATCCTATCTTGCATTTTGGGCAGAGAAATTCTTGTGCCATTTGCCCACCATTTTCTTTCACGCCGTTTGTTTTTATGCCAGCATTTTCGGCGATTTTTATGTTGTTAAGAGTAGAATTTTCAGGGCTTTTTTCGCCAAAGGCAGAATTTAAGCCCATTCTTTTAGCCCTCGCAGCCCTAAAATCTCTCGCCATTCTCGCACCTTCGTCCAAATTTCGCACCAAATCCTCTGCCTCTATGGTGTTAGCCGTGAGTTTTCTCGCCACGCACACGCTCTTACAGCACTCCCACACGCCCTCATCGCCTATTATGTAAAGCCTAAATTTCGCCCTAGTAGCCGCGACATTGACTATGTTTTTATTGACCCATTTTGCTGCGGCTATGGATTTTTCATCGCACCCCAGCAAGAAAATCACCTCATCCGTGCCTTGTCCTTGAAAGGTATGCACGGTGCCGATATTGCCCTCATTTAGCCATTTTTTAGCACCATCAAATTTAGAAAAGCTTGCGTTTATCATCTGCGTTATGCCCTCTTTGACCGAAGTAAAGGGCGTTATGATGAAAAGATTTTCGATTTTGCTTTCGTTTTTACGCATTTTTTCTTTAAGCAAAGTAAGCACCACCTCGCCTTGTGTGCGCACGAAATGGTCTTTTTTGCCCGCGTTTTCAGCACCCTTGACATTTATCCAGCAACTTTTTGTTAGGATAAATTTACACGCTTTTTCTAGCTTTGGTTCGGCTGTTTGCTGTTTCATCGTGCCATCATAAGAAAGGGTGTTTGAAATGCTATACATAGGCTCTATGCACCTTCTATGCACCACTAGCGGACAGCCGACCCACTCTTGCTCATCATCCTGCCCCAAAAGTGTCCCATAAGGGTTGATATAGTCCGCAAAGCCCTGCACGGAGAGCTTTTTGTCCTTGTAGTTAGCAAGCAAAGGCTCATTTAAAAGGTGCTTTATCATATCCGTTTCAGCCGTTACCACAGGCTCGATTTGCTTTGGGTCGCCCACGATGATAGCCTTTTTGCAGCGAAACATAGCCCCGATAGCCTCTTGGGGCTGTGCTTGCCCTGCTTCATCCACTATGAGAGTGCCGATGACACCACTTGTTTTAATGTCGCTTAAAAATCTTTGCGCACTCGCAAAGGTTGTGGAAATGACCGGGGTTAGCAAAAACACGCTTTGCAGCAAACAAGGCATAGCGGCTTCTTTGTCATCTTGATGCATCCTTTCATCGCAATCCTCATAAAGCCCCCACGCGATGAGCAAATTTATGATATTTTGGCAAAGGCATTTTGAGGACGCGGCAAATTCCTTGTGAAGTTTGCACGCGTATAAAAATAGCTTCTCTCTCGCCCTGTTATACTCTGGCGTAAAATAAGGGTTTGTGATTTGCGCACTTGTGGCTTGCTTTTCGTCCTTTGAGCAGTATTTTTCCATAAATTCATCATCAATGGGGGTGAATTTTTTCTCATCGCTCACATTTAAATATGCGTTTTGGCGCATTCGCTCCAAATCATTGCGCAATCTTTCGACATATTTATAATGCTGCGTGAATTTTTCTTTGATTTTTTTGAATTTTTCTTTATGTTTTTCCCTCGTTTCGTTTTGGTTGTAGTCCTTTAAAAAGGGCTTTAAAACGCTATCGGCGTAGGCTTTGATGTTTGCCCTTTTGCCAAGCGGTGCTGAGATGAGTCCCCAGCATTCCCAATTTTCTTGTGGTCCCAATGGCTTTCTTTTCTCTGGATCATATATGCGAAGCCCCTCTGCATAGCGCGTGAAGTAAATGTCGCTTACCATTTTTTCGACCGAATTTTCCTCTTTTTTGTAGCTTTTTATGCTTTCTTTATCCTCTGTTTCATTTATGTCAAATAGGGCGCGAACCTCGTCTAATCCGCGTTTTATCTCGCCTGTCTCGCCCTCGCTACCAAGGCTAGTTAAAATGTCCGCCGCCTTTGGCAAATCCAAAGTGATGTTTTCCACAGCGGCGTTGTTGCACGATGCCACAAGCATTGCGTAGTCGTTTATGGCGTCATTTTTTAGCGCGTAAAAAGCCGGTGCGAATTTACAATACGAATTCTCATTTGCTTGTAGCGGTCCCTTTTTAAAAACCCGCCTTTCAAAAAGCCCATCGGCATCCTCTGCTTGTGCCAGCAAATGCGCCCTAGCCACGATGTGATTTGCCACTATTTCCTTTAAAAGCGTGGTTTTGCCTGTGCCCGGAGGTCCATTTACCGAAAAAATGGGCGTTTTGTCGTCATTTTTTATGGCAAGATTCACGGCAACTTGCTGCATTAAAGCGGGCATAAATTTAGCAGGCCACTTGCCTAGTGGCGCATTTTTGACATTTAAAAATTTCCTCAAAAAAAGCCCGCATTTCCTCGCGCGGCTGCTTTGGGCTAATATCCGTTCTATGCGGTGGCTTTTGCGCCATATCTTGTGCCTTGTGATGAGCTGCTAGTATATACTCTATGAGTGCTTTTTCGTAGGCGTTTTTGCCTCCAAATTCGTCATTTTCGATGAGTTTTATCAGCAAAGAAAGGTCGTTTAAATAAAAGCTTTTTCCAAGTTCAGCATAGTCTGTGGGGCTTTCATCTTTGTTTAATGCCGACTCATCTTTGTAAAGTTTATATACCATAAAACCCTTTGGAGTTAAGGCGTTTGGGCGTGGATTTGTTTGTGAATTTTGCAAATAGTTTTGTGAATTTAGCTGTGGATTTGTTTGTGAATTTTCGCGTGAATTTAGCTCAAAATTTAGTGCGCGATTTTGTGAATTTATTTGTGAATTTAGGCTTAAATTTTGCAAATTTTCTTGCAAATTTAAAAGCCTTTCGCTTACAAATTCACGCTTTATTTTATCGTATAAATTTTCTAAAAAATCCGCGACATTTTCGCCTTGAAGTCCCTCGTCATAGCACTTTACTAGCTCGTCATATTTGTCTAAATTTAAGTGAAAATCGCCCCTTGATTTCTCCCACTCGCAAATCGCCCAAAGTATGGGCGAGAGGGCAAAACTGCCTTGCAAATACGCTCCGCTGGCATCTGTTTTGAAACTAAACCAAGCTATGGCACTTTTTTGAGGGTAATTAAGCTCAGGATTTTCGTCCTTATTTTTGTAAAACGGCTCTAAATACTCCACTACGGCGTTTCGCGCGATTTTGCCAAGGCAAAACTGCACCTCCTCGCCCAGCTTTTCATAGTCCAAATACCTCGCCCTACCCCACTCCACCAGCCTTTCAAGGTCTAGGTTTTTAAAATTTGTGGCAAAATCTTGGGCGAAATTCTCGCTTGCAAAATCCTGCAAGGCGAAAAATACCTCTATTTTCTTACCCATTTTATCGTTTGTTTGCGCTTTTTGTCTTTGTTTTTCAAGGTCTTTTTCAAGTTTAGCCATAGTTTTTTGGACATCAAGCCCCTTTTCATCAATATCATTTTGCCCCAAAAACTCCACGATTTTGTAGTAGTTTAGCACCTGCAAAACTTGACTTTTTTTCACGCTATCCATAAAAACTCCTTGGTAAAATTTTGCTGCAAAATTGCGACATTGTATCATAAAAATTTAACGGCTTGGGCTTAAAAAATATCATTAACCACACCGCCAAACCCCCAAAAATTCGCCCCAAATCTCACACCTTATCCGCTGCCAAATAATACCCCGTATAGGATTTCGTTTTTTTGTGGTTTTTCACCAAATTTTCCACGCTGCCGCTAGCGATGATTTTGCCGCCCTTTACGCCGCCCTCAGGTCCCATATCGATGATGTAGTCCGCGTTTTTGATGACATCGAGGTTGTGCTCGATGACAAACACTGAATTTCCAAGCTCCACGAGGTGTTGCAGCACTAAAATGAGCTTATTGACATCCTCAAAATGCAGCCCCGTGGTGGGCTCATCGAGTATGTAAAGGGTTTTGCCCGTGTCCGTGCGGCTGAGTTCTTTGGCGAGTTTTATGCGCTGAGCCTCGCCGCCGCTGAGTGTGGTGGCGTTTTGCCCAAGGGTTAGGTAGTCAAGTCCGACTTTGACGAGCGTGTCGAGCTTTTGGCGCACCCTTGGCACGCTAGCGAAAAACTCGCTAGCCTCCAAGATGCTCATCGCTAGGACATCAGCGATGCTTTTGCCCTTGTAGGCGACTTTGAGCGTGGCTTCGTTGTAGCGCGTGCCCTTGCAAGCATCGCAAACTACCATCACATCGGGCAGGAAGTGCATTTCGATTTTTATCTCGCCGTCCCCTTGGCACTTTTCACACCGCCCGCCCCTGACATTAAAGCTAAACCGCCCAGCCTTGTAGCCTAGCATTTTGGCTTCTTTGGTGCTTGCGAATAAATTGCGAATTTCATCCATAGCCCCCGTGTAAGTGGCGGGGTTTGAGCGTGGGGTGCGCCCTATGGGGCTTTGGTCGAGGTAGATTACCTTGTCAAGCTGCTCCAAGCCCTCGATTTGCACGCCGCTGAGTTTTTTGATTTTTTTCGCGCGGTTTAGTTCCTCTTGGGCAAAGGGCAAAAGCGTTTGTAAAATCAGCGAACTCTTGCCAGAGCCTGACACGCCTGTGATGGCGACTAAATTTCGCAGTGGAAACTCGGCGTTTAAATTCACAATGTTATTTATATGGACATTTTTAAGTGCCAGCCACTCGCGTTGCGGGCGGTTTTTGCGGTGATTTATGCTTTTTTTATGCGTTAAGTAAAGTGCGGTTTCGCTGCCGCTTTTTATGAGTTTGTCATAAGTGCCCGCAAAAACGACTTCGCCGCCGAATTTGCCAGCCCTTGGACCAATATCAACTATGAAATCCGCTTCTTGGATGGTCTTTTTGTCGTGCTCAACTACGATGAGGGTGTTGCCTTTTGCCTGCAAATTTCGCAGGGTTTTGATGAGCTTTTCGGTGTCGCGCTCGTGCAGCCCTATGCTAGGCTCGTCCAAAACATACATTACCCCACTCAAACCACTTCCTATTTGCGAAGCAATGCGAATTCTTTGCGCCTCGCCCCCACTTATAGTGCGCGCATCTCGCCCCAAAGATAAATAGCCCAAGCCCACATCGAAAAGAAAAAATAATCTCTCGTTGATTTCCTTTAAAATGGGGCTTGCGATGAGTTTTTGCTGCTCGCTAAAATGCTTGAAATTTGCTGAATTTGAGAAAAAATTCACGCAGTCCTCGATGCTCATTTGCAAAATCTCGCCTATGCCTTTGTTTGCGACTCGCACGGCAAGGCTTTCAGGGCGCAGACGAAAGCCCTCGCAGTCCTTGCAAGCAAGCTCTGTCATAAAATTTTCCAAATCCTTTTCATCTTTTAGCATATCATAAGCGAGTTTGACAACGCCCTCAAAAGTCCTTTTTAGGCGGTGTCGTTTCCAAAAAAAGTCAATCTGCTTGGCGTTGCCGTAAAGTATTATTCGACGCTCATCATCGCTCAGCTCGCAAAAGGGCTTTTTTATGTCTATATCATTTTGTTCGCAAAAGGCGCACAAAAGCTTGTAATAATAGCTTTTATTAAAGCCATACATCGTTTTTACAGCCCCATTTTCTATGCTAAGCCCCTCGTCAATGAGCCGTTTCATATCCAGCGAGTAGCGAATGCCC
This sequence comes from Campylobacteraceae bacterium, assembly GCA_963651895.1. Classification (GTDB taxonomy): domain Bacteria; phylum Campylobacterota; class Campylobacteria; order Campylobacterales; family Campylobacteraceae; genus Campylobacter_D. Next base: position 11,466 of record CAVJSG010000009.1, on the reverse strand, counting down.
AGCCCATCGCAATGCTCGCAGGCTCCCTTGGGCGAGTTGAATGAAAAACTCAAAGGTTCAAGGGGCAAAAATGAAATTTTACAATCAAAACAAGCATTATGCTCACTATAATGAAAATGTCGCGCGATGCCCAGCTCCTCGGCGTTTAGCACCTCCACTTCAAGCTCCCCAAAGCTTTCATTTAAGCCCTTTTCAACATCGCTCGCAAGGCGGTTTAGCAAGTCCTCTTTGATTTCAAGCCTATCCACAACGAGCTTTATGCTGTGTTTTTTAGTCTTTGCTAGCTCGATTTCCTCATCAAGGCGCACCATCACGCCGTCTATTTGCGCCCGCACGAAACCCTTTGCTAGCAGGGCTTCGAGCAAGTCGTTGAAGCTGCCCTTTTTTTCGCGCACCAGCGGAGCAAAGATGATGATTTTAGCCCCCAAGGGCAGCTTTAAAATCTCGCTCACAATGTCGCTTGAAGTCATACTAGATACGATTTTGCCGCACTTGTGGCAGTGCTGAGTGCCCACGCGCGCGTATAAAAGGCGCAAATAATCATAAATTTCAGTGATGGTGCCGACCGTGGAGCGTGGATTTTTGCTCGTTGTCTTTTGATCTATCGCGATGGCGGGCGTCAAACCCTCGATTTTATCGACATCAGGCTTGCCTACCTTGTCCAAAAACTGCCTAGCGTAGGCGCTCAGGCTCTCTATGTAACGCCGCTGCCCCTCTGCGTAGAGCGTGGAGAAAGCCAGCGTGCTTTTGCCGCTACCTGAAAGCCCCGTGAAAACGACAAGCTTGTTTTTTGGTATCTCCAAATTCACATTTTTTAGGTTGTTTTCGCGAGCCCCGGTGATTTTGATGGTGTCGTTTGTCGCGAAGCTAAAATCGCTTTTGGAGGCTGAATTTTGCGGCATTTTCGCTAATTTTTTTGGCGTGCTTTTTGTGGTTTTCGCACCGCTTTTTGCTGAATTTTCACCCTTTAAAGTTGAATTTTTGGGAATTTTGCCTTGTTTAGCGGCTTTTATTTTGCTTTTTGCTACTGCTTGGGCTTTGGGCGTGGTTTTTTGGGCTTTCATTGCTTTCCTTTTTGTGAATTTTTTGGGTTTTTGTAAAATTTTTGAACTATTTTTGCAAAAATTTTTTGAAATGTGAATTTTACTATAATTTCGCCAAAAAATTCACGCAATTTAAAAGAAATATGAAAATCGCGGCATAGTTATTGTGAGCATTACACACGCAAATCTTACAATGACGAATTTTTGTGAATTTTCTGCCAAATTTTCGTAAATTTTCTAATTTTTTTTAAATTTTTTCTCAAACCCCTTGACAAACACTAGGTGTAATGCTTTATAATTATCTCCAAATTTTAGCGAGACAAAAATTTTTCACGCAAGATTTAGGCAAAAATTCACGCCCAAAGCGTGAATTTAGCCCAAAAATCAAGCTAAAATTCACAAAAAAGGACACCCAAATGAGCGCACTTTTGCAAAAAATTTTCAGCCTAAAACCCGGCGAATTTAGGCTTTTAGCACTTTCTTTCGGCTTTATTTTCGTGCTTTTTAGCTCCTACGCCCTACTTCGTCCCATCCGCGATGCGCTGGGGCTTACTGGCGGCAAGGATGAGCTAAAATGGCTATTTCTAGGCACTTTCATCGCCTGCATCCTAGCCTCGCTCGCACTAATGTGGCTTTCCACGCGCGTGAAAAGGCGCTTTTACGCAGACTCCGTTCTCATCTTTTTCGCCCTGAATTTGCTAGGCTTTTACCTCGCGATGAGCGAGATAGCAGAGGGTAGCGGCGCGTTCGTGTGGCTGTGCCGCGTGTTTTATGTGTGGGTGAGCATCTTCAACCTTTTTGCGTTCTCATCGGCGTGGAGTTTGATAGCCGACATTTTCAGCAAAGAGGCTAGCCAGCGGCTTTTTGGCATCATCGCGGCTGGCGCGAGCCTTGGTAGCATTGCAGGCGCGGGCTGCGTGGCGTTTTTAGCAAGGCATTTAGGCACTTCGCGGCTCATTTTCGTCTCTATGCTGCTTTTGGGCGTGGCTTTGGTGCTTAAAAATTTGATGATGAAAGAGCTTGTTAAATTTGAGAGCAAAGAGAATTTAGCACGCTTTGACAAAACCATCGGCGCGAAAAATCCCTTCGTGGGCTTTTCGCTCATCATCAAAAGCCGCTATCTGCTCGCACTTTGCGGCTTTGTGGTGCTGCTGACAAGCGTTTCGACCTTTTTGTATATGGAGCAAGCGCGCATTATCAGGGAGCTTTTCCCCACGCGCGAGGCGCGGGTCGCGGCGTTTGCGAACATCGACTTAATCGTGCAAAGCTCCGCGCTCTTTATACAGGTGTTTTTGACGGCAAAAATCGCTCAAACCTTCAAACTCACGGCACTTCTAGGCACTATGGGCTTTGTGATATGCGGTGGCTTCATCGTTTTGGCGTTTTTGCACCCCGCGTTTTTGCCGCTAGTCGTGGTAATGAGCGCGCGGCGTGTCGGCGAATACGCGCTGGTAAAGCCCGGGCGCGAAATGCTCTATGTGCCACTATCTAGCGATGAAAAATACAAGGTCAAAAACTTCATAGATGCCGTGGTGTATCGCGGCGGAGACGCTATCTCAGCGCAGCTTGAAAGCCTGCTGGCAAGTGTGAGCATAATGTGCGTTTTGCTAGCAGGCGCGTTTTTGTCCTTTGTCTGGGGGCTTTTGGGCGTGTTTTTGGGAAAAAGCTATGAGAAAAAGGCGTGAAATTTGGGGGTTTGAGTTGAATTTGGCTTGGAATTTGGAGGTTTTTGTGAATTTTGGCGTTTCTAGCGTGGAATTTTGTGAATTTTCTACCCAAAAATTCAAAAAATTCACCCAAATTTTTCTCAAAATAGCCCTTTTTTGTTAAAATTTGCCTTAAATTTTCGCAAAAAATTCACAAAAAAGGACAAAAAATGACTCCCAAGCTCAAACTCGACTACACGAATTTCATAAACGCCGCAAAAGCCCTGTGCAAGGGGCGCGTTTATACGAGCTACCTTATGCGCTACGCGCTGGGCACGGATGCGAGCTGTTACAGCTACACGCCGCGCGTTGCCATCCGCTCAAAGTCCGAAGCAGAGGTGGCGGCACTAATGAAACTAGCCGTAAAGTGCCAAACACCCATTAGCTTTCGCGCCGCAGGCACTAGTTTAAGTGGGCAGAGCAGCAGCGATAGCATTCTAATCATCGCAAACGAGGGCTTTAAGGAAATCAAAGCCACGCAAGAGTCCATAGAATGCGGCTGCGGCGTCATAGGCTGCGATGCAAACGCCGCGCTATCAGGCTTTGGCAAAAAGATAGGACCCGACCCAGCCACGATAAATTCGGCACTCATCGGGGGCATTTTCAACAACAATTCCAGCGGGATGTGCTGCGGCGTGGAGCAAAACAGCTACAACACCATTGAGTCCGTGCGTGCGCTGCTGTTAGACGGCACCATCATCGACACGGCAGATGATGCAAGCATTGCGAATTTTGAAAAAACCCACCCTGAAATTTGTGAGGAATTACTAAAAATTCACGCCCAAATTCAAAACGACAGCGAGTTGCGCGATTTAATCGCTCGAAAATACAAAATCAAAAACACCACAGGCTACTCTATCAACGCCCTAGCGGACTTTGGCGACATTAAGGGCATCTTAAATCACCTATTCATAGGCTCTGAGGGCACTTTGGCATTCATTAGCAAGGTGCGCTACAAAGTCGTGGAGGATGCGCGTTTTAAAGCCTGCGGGCTACTCTTTTTCGCGGACTTAAACGAGGCTAGCAAAGCCGTTGTCGCGCTCTCAAAGCTAGGGCGCGAGCGGGTTGTGAGTGCTGAGATGATGGACTATGCTTGCTTGATGGCGGTTAAGGACATCAAGGGCGTGCCAAGCGTGGTGGGCGAGTGCAAAGAGGGGTATTCTTGCATTTTGTTTCAAAGTGAAAGCAACGACAAAGGCGTGCTAGAAGCGAATTTAGCGCAGATTAAATCTAGCCTAGCGCCCTTGAAAATGGCGTTTGAGCCACTTTACTCAAATGAGGCTAGCGTTTATGATGAGTGGTGGAAAATCCGCAAGGGCTTGCTGCCCTTCACCGCTGGCAACCGCCCCAAAGGCACGACCGTCATTACCGAGGATGTGTGCTTTGAAATCGACAAATTCACGCACGGCGTGGGCTTTTTGCAAGAACTTTTCAAAAAATACGGCTTCACGGGCGTGATTTTCGGGCACGCGCTGGCAGGCAACCTGCACTTCATCATCACGCCTGATTTGCGCGACAAAACGCAGTTTGAGAATTTCGCCGCGCTTGTGGAGGAAATGAGCCGAAGTGTCGCGCTTATGGGGGGCAGCGCAAAGGCTGAGCACGGCACGGGGCGTATGGTGGCGCCCTTTGTGGAGCTTGAATGGGGCGCGAAGGCTTACGCGATAAATTTAAAAATCAAGCAAATTTTCGACCCGCTGCGGCTTTTAAATCCCGATGTCATCATCAGCGATGACCCTGAAATTTACAAAAAAAATCTTAAAAGTGCGCCTAAAAATTTGCTGAATTTGCCTGAAAATGACGAGGTGATAAACGCCTGTATGGAGTGTGGATTTTGCGAGAAATTCTGCCCCTCGCGCGAACTCACACTCACGCCGCGCCAACGCATAGCCGTGCTTCGCGAGGTTACGCGTCTTTTAGAAAGCGGACAAAACGCCGAGGCGAACGCGCTTTTAAGCGAGTATGAGTATGCGGGCGATGAAACCTGTGCTGGCTGTTCAAGCTGCTTGCGGCTTTGTCCGCTGGGCATTGACACTGCCAAAGTCGCTTACGAACTGCGAAAGCAAGTGAGCGGCAAAAGTCAAAAACTCGCGCAAAAAATTTATGCAAATTTCGAGCGAGTAACGAGCGTAGCCAAGGCTGGGATGAAATTCTACGCCCTTTCTAGCGCGGTTTTGGGTGAAAAAAATGTCAGCAAAATCACGGCTGGCTTGCACCGCCTAAATTCGAATTTCCCATACACGCCGCCTTTTATGCCTCGCGCAAATGCCTATAAATTCACTGATAAAGGCGAGAATTTGCGCGAAAAAGTCGTGTATTTTAGCTCTTGCACGAACCGCATCTTTGCGCCCTCTAAAAAACTAGCCGACAAACGCCCACTGCAAGAGGTTTTTGAGAGCATTTGCGCCAAGGCTGGCATAGGCGTGATTTACCCGAGCAAAATCGCGCAAATGTGCTGTGGCAAGATGTTTGAGGACTATGAGAACATAAGGGCGCAAAATTTAGCCTTTTTACGCCGCGAGTTAAACGCCGCCACAAAGAACGGCGAATTTAGCGTAGTAACCGACCATTCAAGCTGTTTTTACTCCCTTTTATCAGGGCTTGGATGCGAATTTAAATTGCTTGATATAAGCGAATTTTTATTGCAAATCGCACCGCGTTTGGCGTGGCAAAAGCTGCCCCAAAGCGTGCTAGTTCATCGCTTGTGCTTGCTAAAAAAGCTCGGCAAGGACGGCGCACTAGTAAAGCTCGCGCGCCTTTGCAGCGATGATGTGCGCGTGGTTGAGAGCTTTGAGTGTTGCGGCTTTGCGGGCAAAAAGGGCTTTTTCACGCCCGAACTCAACCAAGCAAGCACCGCGGGGCTGAAATTTGAAACAAAGCCTGAATTCATAGGCGTTAGCACGAGCTCAACTTGTGAAATCGGGCTAAACGCCTACGGCAACACGCATTTTCAAAGCGTGGCTTACTTAGTGGATAAAGCCACGAGGGCGCTAAAATAGTGGCTTGCGCGGATTTTTGGGCGTGAATTTTGATTTGAATTTTGGGCGTGAATTTTTTGGAGCGTGAAATTTGTGAATTTTTGGCTTTGTTTTTAGTGTTTTTGTAAATTTTTGCCCAAATTTCCAAAAATTCACAATTTTTCACTAAAATTCACACGAAATTTTGTAAATTTAAATTTTAATCAAAACAGAAAGGACAAAAGATGATTAAAAAATTCTACGACTCAGACTGCGATTTAAGCCTAATCGCCAAAAAAACCATCGCCATCATCGGCTTTGGCTCGCAAGGGCACGCCCACGCGCAAAACCTCAAAGAAAGCGGCTGCAAGGTCATCGTGGGGCTGCGAAAAGACAGCGCGCGCGCGAAAGATGCCAAAAAAGCGGGCTTGGAGGTGCTTGAAGTCGCCCAAGCTGCGAAAAAAGCGGACATTGTGATGATGCTCGTTCCAGATGAGCTAGCCGCGGACATTTACGCACGCGAAATCGCGCCAAATTTAGCCCCCGGAAATGTCCTAGCCTTCGCGCACGGCTTTAACATCCACTACTCGCTGATTGCGCCCGCAAAGGACATCGATGTCATAATGATAGCCCCCAAGGGTCCCGGACACACCGTGCGCTCGCAGTTTGTCGAGGGCAGGGGCGTGCCAAGCCTCATCGCCGTGTGGCAAAACGCCAGCGGCAAGGCGCGAGACTACGCCCTAGCCTACGCCAGCGGCATCGGCGCGGGGCGAGCAGGCATCTTGGAGACTACTTTCCGCGATGAAACCGAGACGGATTTGTTCGGCGAGCAGGCAGTGCTTTGCGGCGGGGTTACCGAGCTTATGAAAGCGGGCTTTGAGACGCTTGTGGAGGCTGGCTACGAGCCTGAGATGGCTTACTTTGAGTGCATACACGAGATGAAACTCATCGTGGATTTGATTTACGCGGGTGGCTTTGCGGCGATGCGCGACTCCATCTCAAACACCGCCGAGTATGGGGACTACCGCACAGGGCGCAAAATCATCACCGAGCACACGCGAAAGGTGATGCGCCAAGTTTTGCGCGAAATCCAAGATGGCACCTTTGCAAGTGAATTTGCGAGTGAATTTTCAGCGGGCAGAAAGGCGAAATTCCTAGCCACTAGGCGTTTGGAGAGCGAGCATTTGCTGGAAAAAACAGGCGCTAGCTTGCGAAAGATGATGAGTTGGATTAAGAAATAATTTTCTAAATTTTTGTCTTTTAAATTTGGTTTCTAAAATTTTTAGTCTCTAAATTTGGTTTGAAATTTAAGAAATAACTTTTTTAAATTTGGCTTAAAATCCGTGAATTTTTGGCGAATTTTTGCGAATTTGCGTGGAAAATTAACGGAATTTTTGTGGCAAAAGTTTGCGGACACTTTGGGCGTGAATTTTTGACTCTAAATT
>CAVJSG010000009.1:0-4305 GCA_963651895.1 Campylobacteraceae bacterium | reverse complement strand
AATTCCGTGAATTTTTCGCCCAAAATTCGCAAAATTTAAGCCCAAAATCAAAAACCCCTACTCAAACAACCCCTTTTCAAAGGGGATTTTTAGTGCTTCAAAGCTTTTATGGCTTGCTATGCGACCCTTTGCGGTGCGCTCTATGTAGCCGTTTGCGAGCAAATAAGGCTCGATGACATCCTCGATGGTGTTTTCATCCTCGCTAAGTGCTGCGGCAATGCTAGAAAGCCCTACGGGGCGGCGTTTGGCGGCTGTGAGAAGCTCTAAATAGCGCAAATCCATAGCGTCAAAGCCTAGTTCATTCACGCCAAGCGAGTTCAGTGCTTCGTTTGCGCGCTCCAAGCTGATGGTGCTCTCATCTCGCACCTCGGCAAAATCTCGTATGCGTTTAAGCAGCCGTAGGGCTACGCGCGGGGTGGAGCGTGCGCGGCGTGCGATTTCTAGGGCTGCGCTGTCCTCGCAACTCTTGCCAAGCTTGATGGCAGCTTTTTTGACGATGAGCGAAAGCTCGCTGTGGCTGTAAAATTCGAGGCGAAACTGCATACCAAAGCGCTCGCGCAAAGGATTACTCAGCATCCCAGCCCTCGTGGTAGCCCCTACGAGCGTGAATTTGGGCAAGTCGATTTTAATCGTTTGCGCCGCAGGTCCGCTGCCGATGATGATATCAAGGCGAAAGTCCTCCATCGCCGGGTATAGCACTTCCTCGATGCTGCTTGATAGGCGGTGAATTTCGTCTATGAAAAGCACATCGCCCGCTTGCAAATTCGTTAAAATCGCCGCCAAATCGCCGCTTTTTTCTATCATCGGAGCGGCGGTGGTTTTGATGTTTGCGCCCATTTCGGCGGCTATGATGTTCGCTAGCGTGGTCTTTCCAAGCCCTGCCGGACCGCTGAAAAGTATGTGGTCTAGGCATTCGGCGCGTTTTTTGGCAGCGGCGATGAAAATGTTTAAATTTTTCTTAATGCTTTCCTGCCCGATGTAATCGCCAAAATTGCTAGGTCGCAGCGAGTTTTCATAGCCCTCATCGGGGGTGAATTTTTCGATTTCTACAATTCTGTCCATTTTTTTTCTTTCTTTTTTTGTGCTGTTTTTTGCGTTTTTTTAGTGCCGCAAATCTTAAATTTTTACGCCACGCAGAGCGCAAATTCTTTAAATTTACGCGCAAATTTTAAATTTTCACACCTCGCCAAGCCCCAAAATTTAGTTGCTTTCTAGCAAATTTAATCTCTGGCGGCACAAATCCTGCCAAGGCGAGAGTTCGCTGATTTCTAGGCACAAAGTTAGGCTTTGTCTTTGGGCGGCAAACTCGCGCCGCCGCTCGTAAATGTCGCTTTGCAAATATAGCGCGCGAGCCCTATCCTGCGGGCTTAGCTTGACTTTTAGCAAATCAAGCAGCACAGATAACGCCTCTGCGTCCTTGCCGTGCAAATTCAGCGCCGACAAATAGGCGAATTCAAGCTCGGGCGTATAGACATTCACGCCCTTTAAATTTTGAAAGTCAATCGCCCGCGGCGCGTAGATTAAAATGCTCTCGGTTAAGTTGTTATCGACACAGTAGCTTAAAAATTCGTTGTAAAGCTCGACCATTCGGTAATCCATAGGAAAATCATCCAAAATTTTAAGCGTTTTTACAGCCTCATTATACTCGCCAAGCCTGAACTGAGCCAAGAATTTATAGTAGTTTGCGCGGAATTTCTCATCCTCGCTTTTTATGGTGCGCGAATTTGCAACCGCGTTGCTTAAATTTAGGGCTTTTTGGTAGTTTTTATCGTTTAAATCAAGCTCGGCTTCTTGCAAATCGTAATAAATAGTGTCCTCGCCGCGATTTGCCGCTATGTAAGCTCGCGCCTGCTCGGTGCGCAAGGTGCGCTTAAAGCACGCTAGCATAGCCTTTTTATCGCTTAATCTTTGCGCCAAATCATAGCCCGCGTATTCCTCCACGAGCGCGGCTGAATTTATACAATCATCCGCTGCCATAAGGGCGTTGAGCCTTCGCAGTGCCGAGAGTGCGAGCATTTCTTTAAGCTCGGCGTTATCGTATCTCTCAATGGCGGCTTTGTAGTCCATAACCGCGGCGGTGTTATTTTCATCAAAATATAATTTAACATCGGCTACAAGGGCTTTGGCGGCGATTTCATTTGCGTAATTTTCTTGCAACTCTTTGTAGCGAGCGTGCAAAAATGTGGAATTTGTGTCGGGTAGATTGAAAAAGATGGTGTCCGTTGCCTCGTTGATAAGTGCTATGTGCTCGGAGTTTGCGTAGTCCTCGCGGTATAAGTCTAAATAGCGTTTTGCCTTTTCATACTCGCTCGTTTTGCTCATCGCAAGGGCTAAATTTCGTAGCACTTCCTCGTAGTTTGCCTCGCTGTCTCTCATCGCGGCGAAAACTAGCTCGTAAATGTCCGCACTCTGCGCGAACTCGCCTTGCTCGTTTAAAATTCCCGCAAGCTCCAAACTAGCGGCTTTGTCCTTGGCAAAGTAAGCTCTATTCGACTTTAAAACCGTGTTTATCAAATTCATAGCCTTTTCTTTGTCGTTTTCGGCAAAGGCGAGGCGGGCTATGGAAAGTGCGGCACGCGTGGCTATATCCACGACTTTGCTCGTGTAGTAAATGTCGTTGTAAATGTTTCTCGCGCCCTTTTTGTCGCCCAAATTCAGCAGATAATCCGCATAGTCAAGCATTCCAAGCCCTGTGTAGTAGTCGCTGCTGTGTTCTGTGATTAAGATATGCACGGCGTATTCGGCGTTTGAGCGCTGCTCCATCGCTAAATACGCGCGTAGGCTGATATACAGCACCTCTGGGTAGTTTCTATCGCTGGCAAAATGGCGGTTCCACACCTTTATGTCCTCTATCATCGCCTCTAACTCGGCTTGGTTGCGATAATCCGCCCCTTTCGTGTAGAGCTGATTTTGCGCCCTCAAACGATAAAGCATAAATTCATTTAGAAAAATGCTGCCCTCGTAGCGAGTTATGGCGTTTGTGGCGTCCGCGATGACTTGGGCGTAGTTTTCCTGCTCGTAGTCGTTTTTGATGCGCAAAAAGGCGTTTATGTCGCCACTTTGCGGGATTATCACGGGGTTTGAGTCCAAGTCAAGCGAGCCTATGGCGGGGTTTTGGGCATTTGGAAAAACAATATCAAAATTTAGCCCATTTTGCTCTTTAACATTTGCAAATTCTTGGCTGAAAATGAAGGTAAAATTCGTAGAATGCAAAACGCTCAAATCCCCTTTAACATTTGCTTCGCTGTAAATTTTTTGAGAGAGATTATAAAGCTTAACAGGTGCTTTTGGGTAGATGAAAATTCGAGTATCGCTCTCATTTTTTGCAAATTTTAAGTCAAAAAAGTCAAAGTTCTGCTCCCTCAATTCACTATCCACAACGCCCATCACAACGCACTCGTAAAAGCGTGGGGCTGCCTCAAAGTGCTGCGTGCAGGCAAAGGGCTGCTCGTTTTTTAAATGAAGTGCCGCAAATGGCACACCCGCGTCCTTGCCCGTGTTTAGCACAAGCTCAAAACCCGCAGCCGCACTCGCAAAAACGCCTGCAAAAAGGACAATGATAAAGGCAAATTTGGCTAAAATTTTCATAAAGCAATTATAGCGAAAATTTCTTAAATTTTTGGTAGGGGGTTCGCGGGGTTGAAAAATGCTTATCGTTGATGGCGGTTTTTTGGAAATTGCAAGCGGTTTTTGGGACACGCAAAAAATACAAGTAACCCATCATTGCGAGCGGTTTTTAAGGCGTGCAAAATTTGCAAGAAATTCGTCATTGCGAGCATTCGTAGAATGCGAAGCAATCCATAGCAAAAGTAACCATTAAATTTAAAGGCAACGCCCTAAATTTCGTCATACTAACCCTGACCCTGAACGAAGTGAAGGGGAAAGGGAGGTATCCACTTGTGCCTTTGGTGCGTTTTAGGCATAAATTTGTGCCTAAAAAATGCGCGATTCGTGTTTATGGGGTTGCTTATAGCCTTGCTGTTCTAGCAATGACTAGCAGAGCAAGTGCAATAAATCGTTTCGCAATGTATAGAAACCAGATTTTAACACCTCTTAAAAAAATATATCCAAAAATACGCTAAAATTTCACAAAATTTCGCAAAGAGCGTTAAGTATATTGCGAGCAGGTCGATATTTGCTAGGTAATTTTAAAGGCAAAAGTCGTGAAATTTCACGCAAAAAAGCAATGAAAAGTCAAAAAAACGGCTAAAAATTCGCGCCAAGTGCGGTAAAAGTCGCCAAAGCCAAAGCGACAATTAAAGATAAAAACGACAAAAAACCACGCGAAGTCGTGAAAATTCACGC
>CAVJSG010000008.1:3865-19917 GCA_963651895.1 Campylobacteraceae bacterium | reverse complement strand
AATCGTTGTTTTGCAATGATTTAAAAATTGAATTTAAGTGCGAATTTTCGCTTAAAATTAAGGGCGAATTCGGCTGTGAATTTTCGTCTAAATTTGAAAACAAATTCAAGGAATTTAAAGATAAATTTGAAAGCAAAAATTCACTAAAATTTTGTGAATTTTTGCTTAAATTTTTCGCCGAATTTTCACTAAAATTCTGTAAATTTTCTAGCATTTCTTGCAAATTTTCACTCGCAAAATTCACTATAAATTCCCCATTAAAATCCACTTCCAAAGCCCTAAATTCAAGCCCCTGCGCCTTTATAATGTCGTATAAGGGCAAAGGCTCGCGGCGATGAATCATAAGCAAAATCTCGCCCAAATGCGCAAATTTCAATGCCTCGCTCATTATTTCAAGCGGTCTTGGATGCTCCAAAGCACGAGTGTCAAGGATTTTAAGCCCCATTTTACATACTCTCCAAACGCGCGACAAGCTCGTCATTTCGCTCACCTAGGTGCATTTGTATCATATTGTAAAGCATCTGCTCCTCTTTCATATTGTGCTGCTGCAAGAGTATCATCATACCCTCGCTAGTGCCGTAAAAGCCGTCCGCATCGGCGTTTGAAAGCGCTTCATCAAGCGGCGCAAAAAGCGAGCGAATCTGCTCGTGCTCATACTCCATCACCTCCACAGGACCGCCGCGCATCCCCGTAACCGCCGTAAATTCAGGGAATAGCAGCTCCTCCTCGCGGGCAAAATGCCGCAGGGTCTTTTCTTTGAAGGTCTCAAAAGCCGCTTGTGCCCCTGCAAAATCGCCCTTCTCAACAGCCTCTTCCACGCTAGCAAAGCTGCCATCGCAATCTCTGTGGTCTTGCGTCATAAATTCTCGTATCTGCATACTCGTCCTTTCGATGAAATTTGGGAGAATTTTAGGGCAGAAAAGGCGGAAATTTATTAGCAGTTGTTAAGGATATTTGAAATTTAGATGAAATTTGGGGTGAATTTAAAAAAACTTTTAAAAGTGTTGAAATTTAAGCACAAATTTCAAAGCAAAACCAAAGCTACAAATTCGCTCAACGCGGTTGCCCACGAGCGAAACTCGAAATTAAAATTTCGTTCGCGCGGGTCAAAGCGTTTCGCTTCATTTTGCGCTTTGATTTTGCTAAATTTTGGAAAAGAGCAAATTTAGAAAAAGCAGGTTAAATTTAGCATAAATTTAACCCGCCGAAAGTCTTAAAAAAGCCAAAAATTATTCGCTCGCTTTGAGTTTTAGCTTTTTATCTTGGTAAAGTCCCGTGCCCACAGGTATCATTCGCCCGAGGATGACATTTTCTTTTAGGTCTTCGAGATAGTCGAATTTGCCCGCTATGCTCGCTTCCGTGAGAACTTTTGTCGTCTCTTGGAAGGACGCGGAGGAAATCACGCTGTCGCTTCCTATGGCAGCGCGCGTAACGCCTAGTAGCACGGGCTCTGCGATAGCTGGCTCGCCGCCAAGTGCCATCACTCGTTCGTTTTCCTCCCTGAATTTGCGCCGAGAGATGAAATCGCCGATGATGAATTTGGTGTTGCCGCTATCGACTATCTTAACTTGGCGCAACATTTGTGAGATGATGACTTCGATGTGCTTGTCCGAAATCACAACGCCCTGCCCGCGATAAACCTGCTGAATTTCGCTGATGAGGTAGTGGTGAAGTGCCTTTTCGCCGAGGATTTTGAGCACATCGTGGCTGGAAATCACGCCGTCTGTGAGCTTTTCGCCCGCGTGGATGAACTCGCCATCCCTTACTTGTATGTTTCGGCTTTTGTTGATGAGGTATTCGACAACCGCGCCGTCCTCAGCTTCGATTAAAATTCGCTCTTTCAAACTCATAGACTTGTCAAAGCGCACTGTGCCATCTATCTCGGCAATCACGGCTGCGTTTTTGGGCTTTCGCGCCTCGAAAAGCTCGCTTACCCTAGGCAAGCCGCCCGTGATGTCCTTGGACTTTGTAACCGCCTTTGGAATTTTTGCCAAAATGTCAGCCTTGGCGACTTTGTCGCCGTCATTTACGCTGATGACGGTTTTGGGTTCAAGCAAATAGCGAGAACTCTTGCCGCCTTTGTTTGTGAGGATTAAAGCTGGGCGAACGCCGCTTGGCAGGTATTCGTTGATGACGAGCGAGCTTTTGCCTGTGGCTTCATCGACTTGCTCGTCCGCCGAGTAGCCTATTTCTATGTCCTCAAAGCTAATCGTGCCGTCTGCTTCGGCGATGACGGTGTTGTTGTAGGGGTCCCACTCGGCAATGATGGTTTTTTCCTTTTTGGGCGCGCTAGCAATGATGGTATCGGGGCTTTCTATGGTGTCGCTGTCGTTGAATTCTATGACGGATTCGCGTGGGATATAGTGGCGTTTTGCCTCTCTATCGTTTTTGTCCGCTATCACCACGAAAAATCCCTTTTCCTTGACTATGTCGCCTTTTTTGACATTGCGAATTCTATCAAGCCCATCGCCTTTTAAAATGTAAAATTTAAGCGTGCCAGCCTCGCCTGCTTTTATGTTTTGCACCACAGGGTCGCCGTCTGCTACTAGAATTTCACTCGCGTAGGGGATGCGGTTTGGGACATTCCAGCCCTCTTTTATGACTTCTACTATGCTTTCATCCTGCTTTACGGATGCGCCGTTTTTGTAGGGCAGGTAAAGCTTGCCGCCTATGCTGCCGCTAACGCCTGCTAGTTCGTTTGGCTTGGCTATGTCGTATTTGCGAAGCGTGAATTTCGCCTCATCCTTTGCGCCCTTTATCGTAACTATCATATCCTCGTGGATACTCTCCACGCTGATAACCCCGTCAAATGGAGCTTTGATACGAGGTTCTACGAGCAAAATGCCTGCGTTTCGGCGGTTGGCGACTATGTTTTTGCCGTTTTTGTCGGTGTAGGTGTTGAGGTTGTAAAACCTTATGAAGCCCTCTTTTTGCGCGATGACTTGCCTATCTTGCAAATCCGTGCTTGCCGTGCCGCCGCTGTGAAAGGTGCGCAAAGTAAGTTGCGTGCCCGGCTCGCCGATTGACTGCGCGGATATGATACCCACGGCTTCGCCCGGTTTTACTAGCTTGCCATCCCCCAAATTTATGCCGTAGCACTTGGCGCAAATGCCCTTTTTAGCCTTGCAAGTAATGGGCGTGCGGATATTTACGCTTTTTATGTTGCTATCTGCTAGGACTTTTACCTTGTCCTCATCAAGCAAAGTGCCCTCAGCAAATAAAGTTTCATTCGTAATGGGGTCGATGATGTCCTCGGCTAGGACTCTGCCGAGAATTCTTTCCTCCAAAAGCTCCACCACTGCGCCGTCTGCGGTGATTTCGTTGATTTCCACGCCCTCGTGAGTGCCACAATCGCTTATGGTGATTTTCACATTTTGTGCCACATCGATGAGTTTGCGCGTGAGATAACCCGCGTTTGCCGTTTTTAGCGCGGTGTCCGCAAGCCCTTTGCGTGCGCCGTGCGTGGAAATGAAGTATTCAAGGACATTTAGCCCCTCGCGGAAATTTGAGATGATGGGCGTTTCAATGATGGAGCCATCAGGCTTTGCCATAAGCCCACGCATAGCCGCAAGCTGTGAAATTTGCGCAGCAGACCCCCTCGCACCGCTATCAGCCATCATATAAATGGAGTTAAAGCCTTCCTTGTCCTTTTGCACGAGGCTCATCATTTCCTTTGAAAGCACATTGTTCGTGCGTTTCCAAATGTCGATGATTTTGTTGTAGCGTTCGCTAGCGGTGATTAAGCCTTGGTTGAAGGAATTTTGAATGTCGCGCACCTGCTTTTTAGCAGCCGCGATTTCTTTTTCCTTTTCATTTGGCACGATGATGTCCGCGATTGAAATGGAAATTCCGGCTTTCGTGGCGTATTCAAAGCCTAAATTTTTAAGCTTATCCAAGAAATTCGCCGTCATTCCAAGCCCGCCTTGCTTATGGACAAAATCCACAAGCGCGGCTATGTCTTTTTTCTTTAAAATTTTGTTCCACATAAATTCAGGCACGAAGTCCGGTAAAATGGACTTTATGATGAGGCGACCGGCTGTGGTTTTAACCTTGCGCCCATCGATTACGGTCTGAATGCTAGCGTGGATGTCAAGGCAGTGGGCGTTTATCGCCATCATCACCTCATCAATGCCTGTGCAAATTTTATGCGCCCCCGCCACGCCGCTTTTTTCCAAACTCAAATAATAAATTCCCAAAACCATATCTTGGCTGGGCACGGCTACGGATTTGCCACTTGCGGGCAGCAAAATGTTCATCGAGGAAAGCATTAGAATTTTGCACTCTGCGATGGCTTCTTGCGAAAGCGGCACGTGCACCGCCATTTGGTCGCCATCAAAGTCCGCATTAAAGGCGGCACACACGAGTGGGTGCAGCTGAATCGCCTTGCCCTCCACTAAAATGGGGTGAAAGGCTTGAATGGATAGCTTGTGTAGCGTGGGGGCGCGGTTTAAAAGCACAGGATGCCCCTTGACAACCTCCTCCAAGCACTCCCACACCTCGTTTGTGCGGTTTTCTATCATCTTTTTAGCTTGCTTAACCGTGGTGGCGTAGCCCTTTTCTTCGAGCTTTGCGAGCAAATGCGGCTTGAAAAGCTCTAATGCCATTTTCTTTGGCAGCCCGCACTCGTCCATTTTGAGCTTTGGACCCACGACAATGACGCTGCGCCCTGAAAAATCCACGCGTTTGCCGAGTAAATTTTGGCGAAAGCGTCCTTGCTTGCCCTTTATGATTTCGCTAAGAGACTTTAAGGGGCGTTTGTTTGCGCCTTTTACGGCGTTTGCACGGCGTCCGTTGTCAAATAACGCATCCACGGCTTCTTGCAGCATCCTTTTTTCGTTGCGAATGATAATCTCGGGCGCATCAAGCTCCATAAGCCTTTTAAGTCGCGTGTTGCGGTTAATCACTCGGCGGTATAAATCATTGACATCGCTAACCGCGAATTTGCCTCCGTCCAAAGCCACAAGCGGGCGCAAATCAGGGGGCAGCACGGGTAAATTTGTAATCATCATCCACTCAGGGCGATTTGGCACATTGTCATCGCTGTCGGCGGAGTTTGAATTTAAGAAATTCTCCACGACTTTTAGGCGTTTTATGATGGTTTTCTTTTTCGCCTCTGAATTCGTGGCGTTCATTTCCTCTTTTAAATTCGCCAAAAGCTCCACTAAGTCCAAATTTTTAAGCAAATCATAAATCGCCTCGCCGCCCATCCTAGCCTTAAAGCCATCATAGCGTTGAGTTAAATTTTGGAATTGTTCCTCGTTTAAGACATCGCAAATTTCGACTTTCTTACTGCCCTCGTTGTCGTAGTAGGCATCCGCGGCATTTTCGACAATGTAGGCTTCATAGTATAAAACGCGCTCCAAGTCTTTCATCTTAATGCCAAGCAGCGTGCCTATGCGTGAGGGCAGGGAATTCACATACCAAATGTGTGCCACAGGCGTAACAAGCTCGATATGCCCCATCCTGCTGCGGCGCACCTTTGAGCTAGCTACTTCAACGCCGCATTTTTCGCATTTTACGCCCTTAAAGCGCATCTTTTTATACTTGCCGCAAAGGCACTCATAGTCTCTAATGGGACCAAAGATTTTGGCACAAAAAAGCCCATCTCGCTCGGGTTTGAGCGTGCGGTAGTTGATGGTTTCTGGCTTTTTAACCTCGCCATAGCTCCAAGATTTAATCTTCTCGGGGCTTGCAAGGCGCAGCTGAAAGGCTTCAAAGTCGCGTGGGCGGCTTTCTTCTTTTATGTTGATAACCTTAAATTTACTCATCTTCTTTGTCCTCGTTAAAAATTTCCACATCCAAGGCTAGCGATTTTAGCTCATTTGTAAGCACGAAAAAGGTTTCGGGTATGCCTGTGCTAGGCACATTCTCGCCCTTTGTGAGTGCCTTGTAAGTACTAAATCTACCCTCGACATCATCGGACTTTATGGTAAGCATTTCGCGCAGGGTGTGCGCTGCCCCATAAGCCTCCAAAGCCCAAACTTCCATCTCTCCAAATCTTTGTCCGCCGAAAAGTGCCTTGCCGCCCACGGGTTGCTGCGTAACTAAGCTGTAAGGTCCTGTGCTTCGCGCGTGCACCTTTTCATCGACAAGGTGGTGAAGTTTTAGCATATACATACACCCTATATGCACGCGTTCTGCCATTTTCTCGCCCGTTTGCCCATCATAAAGCTCGCTTTTGCCGTCCATTGAGAGCTTGGCGAGTTTGAAAAGCTCGCTAAATTCATCCACGCTAGTGCCCTCAAACACAGGCGTGGCGAATTTTATGCCCTTTGACCAGTCTCTGGCGTATTCTACCAAGAGTTTATCATCAAGGCTTTCGATGAAGCCTTTTAAATTCGCAAGGCGCGGAATGGCGGTGCAAAATTCAACCATTTTTTCGCGAAGCTGCCTTACAAAAAGTTTGTGCTTGGCGTCAAAAATAGCCTGAATTTCAGCCCCAAGCCTCAACCCCACGACACCAAGGTGGCTTTCTAAAATCTGCCCTATATTCATACGAGATGGCACGCCAAGGGGGTTTAGCACCAAATCTATGGTGCGACCATCGGGCAAATAAGGCATATCCATTTCAGGCACTATGTTTGAGACTATGCCCTTGTTGCCGTGGCGCCCTGCCATTTTGTCGCCGACTTTTAATTTTCGCTTTGCGGCGACATAGACTTTTACTAGCTTTACCACGCCACTTGGCAAAATGTCGTCCTTTTCGATGATTTCAAGCTTTTCATCGTGCTCGGCTTTGAGCTTTTTCTTTTCGTTTTGAATGTGGGTTTTTAAATTCTCATACTCTTTTTGCACTGCCTTTGAGTAGGATTTCACCACTGAATTTAGCGAAAAGCGATTTACCTTTTCCAAGTCTTTCAGCTCGATTTTGCTGCCCTTTTTGTAGGTTTTTCTGCCGATTTTCTGCTCGCTGCTTAAAGCGGACTTTGCGAGCAAATTCAGCACCCGCAGCGTTTCCTCCCTGTCCATCATCAAAAGGCGGTCGTGATACTCTTTTTCAAGGCTTAATTTTTGTTCCTTGTAAGAACGAACCGACCTAGCGTCCCTCTCATAACCCTTTTTGGTGAAAATTTTAACATCCACTACCACGCCTTCAAGGGAGGCTGTGGCGTAGAGGGATTTATTTACCACGTGCCCTGCCTTTTCGCCAAAAATCGCGCGCAAAAGCCGCTCCTCAGGGGTAGGCTTTACCTCGCCCTTGGGCGAAACCTTGCCTACTAGTATCATTCCGGGCTTTATGTGCGTGCCGATTTTGGCAATGCCGCTTTCATCAAGGTGCATAATGTCCTCTTCCTTGACATTTGGAATGTCCCTAGTAATTTCCTCTATGCCGTCCTTTAATTCGCGCGCCTCCACTTCCTTTTCGTAGATATGCACGCTAGTAAAGGTATCATCGCGTATCATCTTTTCGCTCACCACTATGGCGTCCTCGTAGTTGTAGCCATTCCACGGCATAAAGGCGATTAGCACATTTTTGCCTATGGCAAGCTCGCCCTTGTCCATACTAGCCCCGTCCGCGATGATTTGTTCAGGCTCGATTTTATCGCCCTTTTTGACTATGGGGGTTTGATTGTAGGCGGTGTTTTGATTTGTGCGTAAATTTTTCTCCAAAGAGTATAAGTCTATGAAGGGACCATTTTTGTCCTCGCCGGAGATGAAAATGTGCTTGTTGTCGATTTTCTCAACCACGCCGCCGCGTTTTGCCTTCACAGATACCCAAGCGTCCCGGGCTATGATTTTTTCCATACCCGTTCCCACGATGGGTGCTTCGCTAGTTAGTAGCGGCACGGCTTGGCGCTGCATATTTGAGCCCATTAGTGCGCGGTTTGCGTCATCGTGTTCCAAAAATGGTATCAAAGACGCCGTAACGCCCACTATCATACCCGAGCAAAGGTCTATATGGCTTATTTCCTCGCGCTTGGCAAGTATGGTTTCCCCATCCTGCCTAGCCTCGATGAATTCATCCATTATAAAGCCCTTGCTATCCACGCACGTAGAGGCAGGGGCGATTAGCAAGCCCTCCTCCTGCGTGGCTGTGAGATAAACGACTTCGTTGCTAACCTTGCCTTTTTCTACCTTTTTATAAGGCGCCTCGACAAAGCCCAAATCATTGACTCTCGCGTAAGTTGAAAGCGTGTTGATAAGCCCTATGTTTTGTCCCTCAGGCGTTTCCACAGGGCAAATTCGACCGTAATGAGTAGTATGCACATCGCGCACCTCAAAGCCCGCACGTTCTTTCACTATGCCGCCCTCGCCAAGTGCTGAAAGACGGCGTTTGTGGGTTACCTCGCTTAAAGGATTCGTTTGGTCCATAAACTGCGATAATTGTCCGCCTGTGAAAAATTCGAGTAGGGTAGAGGTTATAATCTTTGGATTCACCAAATCATAGGGCATAACCTTATCCAAATCCACGCTTAAAGCCGTGAATTTATCCCTTATCGCCTTTTGCATTTTTGCCAAGCCTATGTGCAGTTCGTTTGCTAAAAGCTCGCCTATGGAGCGAATTCGGCGGTTGCCCAAGTGGTCTCTGTCATCAATGCGCCCCTTGCCGTTTTTGACTTTTATGAGGTATTTTGCGGTTTTTATAATGTCCTCGTTTGTAAGCACGGTGGTGTATTGTGGCACTTCAAGCCCAAGCTTATGATTCATTTTCATTCGCCCGACCTTTGTTAAGTCATAGCGTTCAGGGTTGAAAAACAAATCATTCACATAAGCCTTCGCCGCGTCCTTTACCACAGGCTCTCCCGGGCGCATTACCTTGTAAATTCTAATTGCCGCCAAGTCGTTTTCATCCTCTATATGCTCGCTTTGCCTTAAAGCCCTCAAAGTCTCATTGTCCTGCAAAAACGAATTTATGATGGCAGCATCGACCTCGGCGGCTAAATCGTTTGCGATGTCAAAGCTTGTAAAATTGTCTTTGATTTTGGCAAGCTTGTTTTCCTCCAAAAGTGTCAGCGAATCATAGAGAATTTCGCCCTTTTTGTCCTTGATGGGCTTTGCGAGGTAGCGGTTTGTGAGAATTTCGCTAGGATACTCCACCCATTTTAGCCCGCTAGCCACTAGCTGCTCGGCTTTTTTCTTGCTTAGCCTCTTGCCGCTTTGCAAAATCACCTCGCCCTTTTCGTCCTTAACATCAAATTCAATCCTATCCATAAAGTCCTCAGGCTTGAATTCTATGAAAAATTTATCGTTTTTTATGTGTATGGTTTGGATGGGGTAAAACAGCCTTATAATGTCTTGTTTTTTGTAGCCCAAAGCCCTGAAAAGCATAGTAATAGGCACTTTGCGGCGTTTGTTTATGCGCACATAAAGCACATCTTTGGTGTCGTATTCAAAATAAAGCCACGAGCCCCTGTCAGGGATGATTTGCGCGGTATAAACTAGCTTGTTTGCCACGGTGGAGCTTTCTTCCTCTTTGAAAATCACCCCTGGGCTTCTGTGTAGCTGATTTACCACCACGCGCTCAACGCCGTTTATGATGAAAGAAATTCGCTCCGTCATCAGCGGAATTTCGCGTATAAAAATGTCTTGTTCTTTTATGTCCTTAATGCCCACTTTTTCGCCGCTTTTTTCATCCCTTTCGTGCAGGGTTAGGCGAATTTTCATCTTTAAATTCACAGCGTAAGTAAGCCCCCTCTCCATACACTCACGCACGGTGTATTTGGGCTTGCCGATTTGGCTGCTTACATACTCTAAACTAAGGCGATTTTGCGGGTCGTGGATGGGAAAAATGCTCTTAAAGACCCTTTCTATGCCGCTTTCGCCGCTAGTGTTTAGGAAATAATCAAAGCTCTTTTTTTGTAGTTGCAAGAGATTTGGGATTTCGATTTGATTTGTTAAATTTGAGAAATCAACCCGCAGGCGATTTTTGGAAAGTTGTGCATTTTGCATTTTTACCTCTTTTGAGTGTATTTAAAGAAAAGCCCATTTTTCAGGGCTTTGATGAGTCTAATGGGGCGCGTAAGCCCCATTTAGACACTATTTCAACTCGCACTTAGCTCCGGCTTCTTCGAGTTGTTTTTTAGCAGCCTCAGCGTCTGCCTTGCTAACGCCCTCTTTAAGCACTGATGGGGTTTGCTCAACCGCATCCTTGGCTTCTTTAAGCCCTAGCCCTGTGAGAGCGCGCACGACCTTGATGACTTCGATTTTCTTTGCCCCGCTTTCCACAAGCACGACATTAAATTCAGTCTTTTCCTCAGCCGCCGCAGCCGCAGCTCCGCCTCCGCCGCCGCCTGCTACTACCACAGGGGCTGCTGAAACGCCGAATTTTTCCTCGAACTCTTTGACTAACTCAGAGAGTTCAAGCACGCTTAAATTTGAGATAAACTCCAACACATCTTGTTTTGTAACTGCCATTTTTTATCCTTCTTTTTTCGCTTTCAAAGCGTTAAGCCCGATGACAAAATTTTGCAATGGGGCATTGAAAACTTGCAAAAGCATTGCAAGCAACTCGTTGCGTGATGGCATCTTAGCCAAGGCTTTGACCTTCGCCACTTCGCAAACCTCGCCGTCAATGAACGCCGATTTTATCGAAAACAGCTCATTGTCGTCCTCGAATTTAGACGCGACCTTGCAAACGCTTAGCTGGTCCGCGCCCCAAAGATAAATGTTTGTATCTTTGAGCACAAGTCCCGTTTTGCCAGCGTTTTTAAGGGCTATGGCGGCTAGGGTGTTTTTGATGATTTGCACCCTGACCTCAGCCGCGCGAGCGTTTTCGCGCAGGGCTTCTAGCTTTTTGGTGCTAAGCCCCTTGTAGTTGCAAATCACCAAAGCCTCGCTATCCTTAAAGCTAGCTTCAAGCTCGGCGACAATCTGCGTCTTTTCACTTCTAGTCATACTTCTCCTTTCCGACTAGCGATTTCAAGCGGAGCGGCTGAATTTATTTGAAAGCCAAATTCAAACACGATTAAGTTTTTAACCTCGCACTATCTCTAATCTAAGATAAAGGCGAAAAAACCGCGATTTCCTCGCCTTTATCTTAGAATTTAGCTTTGCGAAAAAAGCGTGAATTTTCAGCAAATTTAAACCAAAATTCACAAAAATTCACGCATTTTTTAAATTTTTGCGTGAATTTTCGCCAAAAAATTCACGCAAAATTACGAAAAATTCACATTTTTTAAATTTGCTGTGAATTTCTCGCCAAAAATTCACTTCAAATCCAAAAGCTCCTGCGTTTCAAGGCTTATAGATGGGCTCATCGTAAGGCTCAAAGCCGCGTTTTTTATGTAGCGACCCTTTGCGGCTGCTGGCTTGTGCTTGTTTATAGCCTTTATAAAGGTGCTTATGTTGTCGTTTAGTTGTTCCTTTGAAAAGCTCGCCTTGCCAAGCCCTGCGTGGATGTTGCCCTGCTTATCCACGCGAAAATTCACCTGCCCGCTTTTGGCGTTATTTACAGCCTGTGCCACTTCCATCGTAACGGTGCCTGTTTTAGGGTTTGGCATAAGCCCCTTGGGTCCTAAAATGCGCCCTACCTTGCCCACAAGCCCCATTAAATTCGGCGTTGCGATTAAAACATCAAAATTCATATTGCCCTTTTGAATGTCCTCTATCAAATCATCGCTGCCCACGATGTCCGCACCAGCGTTTTTAGCAGCGTCCGCTTGGGCGTCCTTGGCGATGACTGCCACGCGCACCTTTTTGCCCGTGCCAGCGGGCAGCACCACAGAACCACGCACCATTTGGTCGGCGTGGCGAGGGTCGACATTTAATTTTAACGCGATTTCAACGGTTTCATCGAATTTAGCTGAGGCTAAATTTTTTACCGCTTCAATGGCATCAACCAGCGTGTAGTCCTTTGTGCTGTCGATTTTTGACGACAACTCTTTAAATCTCTTGCTTAACTTTGACATTTTTTTCCTTTAATCTACGACTTCCACGCCCATAGAACGAGCCGAGCCGGCGATGATTTTCGCGGCTTGTTCGCGGTCTTTGGTGTTTAAATCAGCGATTTTTTTATCCACGATTTCCAAAACCTGCTTTTTGGTAAGCTTGCCAACCTTGTTTTTTAGAGGGTTGTCCGTGCCTTTTTGTATGCCGGCGGCTTTTTTGATGAGGTCAGTCGCGGGCGGCTGCTTGGTGATAAAAGTAAAACTCTTATCCGCATAAACCGTGATAACCACGGGTATGTTAAAGCCTGCCATATCTTTGGTGCGCTCGTTAAAAGCCTTGCAAAACTCCATTATATTAACACCCTGCTGCCCTAACGCTGGTCCCACCGGTGGGCTTGGGTTTGCCTTTGTCGCCGCTATGTGAAGCTTAATCTCTCCAACAACTTTCTTTGCCATTTTTACTCCCTATATGATTTTTTCAACCTTTGAACACTCCACATCCACAGGGGTTGAGCGCCCAAAAATCAACACATTTAATTTTAATTTTCCACTTATCGCATCATATTCCTCGACTATGCCCGTGAAATTCGCAAAGGAACCCTCGCGGATGCGCACATTTTCGCCCTTTTCAAAGTCGATTTTAAGGCGAGGTGCGGCGCGGTTTTGCGCCTTTTCTAATATCAAATTTATATCTTTTTCGCTAAGCGGCGAGGGGTTTTTCTGCTCGCCGATGAATCGTCCCACACGCGGCAGGGACTGAATTTTATGCCACAACTCGGTGTTTAAATCAAGGTGCGCGAAAACATAGCCCGAGTAAAGGCAACGCTGGGTGATTTTTTCCTTGCCGTTTTTAAACTCGATGACATCCTCGGTGGGCACGAGCACTTCTTTGAGCCGCTCGGCGATGGCGCCGTCTTTGACTAGGTTTTCTATGCCTCGTTTTACCGCCATCTCGCTACCCACATAGGTTTGCACGGCATACCATTTGAAATTTTCCATTTTTATTTTGCCTTTTTTGCCTTGAAATTTGGCTTTTTGCTTTAAATTTTTGGCTTTTTTAAATTTAGCCGCTTTGAATTCCTTAAAATTCAATCTCGCCGTTAAATCTCAGCCTTGAATTTTCACTTTAAAAATTTAAAAATTTGCCTCGGCTACCTTAAATTTTAACGCTAAATTCAGCCTTGCCACTTTAAATTTGGCTTACTTGCCCACGACAAAGCCTATGCCAGAGCCCATCACCCAGTCGATGAGTGCCAAAAAAGCGGTGATGACGCTCACCACGATGAAAACCGTGATATAGGCGTTTCGCACCTGTTCTTTGAGCGGAAAGATGACCTTGCCAAGCTCAGCCTTTGATAATCTCACATAAGATAAAATTTTACCCATTTAAACCCCTTTCTACGCGGCGTTTGCTTGAAATTCACGCAAAAATGACGGCGTGAATTTTCACAAGAGTTTCGCAAAATTCAAGCGGCACAAAAATTCACGCTTTTTTGGCAAAAACGGCGCAAAATTCCGTGAATTTTTTGCCTTTCTTGCCGAAAATTCAGCGAATTTTCTCGCAAAATTCAAAAATCTGGCAGGGCAAGAGGGATTCGAACCCCCAACCATCGGATTTGGAATCCGGCGCTCTACCATTGGAGCTATTGCCCTACTTTAAAGCCACAGCCCTAAATTCGCCACCACAAAGAGTTTCAAGCCCCAAATTTCAGTCCTTAAAGCCTTGAAAATTTAAAAAAGAATTTTAAAAATTTCAAAACCCAAAATTCCCAAATTTCAAGCCCCAAAATTCACGCGAAATTCAGCTTTTAAGCTTCACTTCTTTGTGAATGGTGTGCTTTTTCAGCCTTGGGCAATACTTCTTTAACTCTAATTTCTCGGTCGTATTTTTGCTGTTTTTGTAGGTGCTATAATTTATATCGCCACTCTCTTCGCATTTTAGACCCACTTTTATTCTCATCTTTTTTCCTTAAAATCGTCGCTGGGCGAGCAAATTTAGCAAAAATTCGCTCGCCAAGCTTTGGCAAAATTCAAAGCGTGAATTTACTTGATGATTTTAGAAACCACGCCAGAACCAACGGTGTGCCCGCCCTCACGAATCGCAAAGCGAGTGCCGTCCTCCAAAGCCACAGGTGCGATGAGTGAAACGGTGATGCGCACATTTTCGCCGGGCATTACCATCTCGGTGCCAGCGGCTAGCGTGATAGAACCCGTTACATCAGTGGTTCGCACATAAAATTGTGGGCGATAGTTGTTGAAAAATGGAGTGTGGCGACCGCCCTCTTCCTTGGTGAGGATATAAACCTCAGCCTCAAATTCAGTGTGAGGCGTGATGGACTTGGGCTTTGCAAGCACCATTCCGCGCATAACCTCTTCTTTTTTGGTGCCGCGCAGCAAAACGCCGACATTGTCGCCTGCCTCGCCTTGGTCCATTTCCTTGCGGAACATCTCAACGCCCGTAACGGTAGTGGTTTGAGTGGGTTTGAGCCCTACGATTTCGATGGTATCGCCGACTTTCACCACGCCCTTTTCGATACGCCCTGTTACGACCGTGCCACGACCTGAGATAGAGAAAACATCCTCGATGGGCATCAAGTAGTCTTTGTCGGTGTCGCGTTTGGGAGTGGGGATATAATCATCCACAGCAGCCATCAGCTCCAAAATCTTAGCCGACCACTCGCCATCCTGCCCTGCCTTTGCCTCTTCGAGTGCTTTTAGGGCTGAGCCTTTGACGATAGGCGTGTCATCGCCTGGGAAATCATAGCTGCTTAAAAGCTCGCGGATTTCCATTTCAACTAAGTCTAGCAACTCTTGGTCATCTACCATATCAGCCTTGTTCATAAACACGACTATATAAGGCACGCCCACTTGGCGTGAGAGCAAGATGTGCTCGCGCGTTTGTGGCATAGGACCATCAGCAGCGCTCACAACCAAAATCGCGCCGTCCATTTGCGCCGCGCCGGTAATCATATTTTTGACATAGTCGGCGTGTCCGGGGCAATCCACATGCGCGTAGTGGCGTTTTTCCGTCTCATACTCGATGTGAGAAGTGGCGATGGTGATGCCGCGTTCCTTTTCCTCGGGGGCGTTGTCTATGTTGTCATAGTCTTTAAGCTCCGCCAAGCCCTTCCTTGAAAGCACGGCTGAAATCGCCGCTGTCAAGGTTGTTTTACCGTGGTCTACGTGACCTATGGTTCCTATATTCACGTGTGGTTTGTTGCGTGAAAATTTCTCTTTTGCCATTTTGTCCTCCAAAAAGTAGAATTCACATACAGGTCTAAATTTTCATAATTTTGCGAAAAAATGGAGCTCATAGCGGGACTTGAACCCGCGACCTCTCCCTTACCAAGGGAGTGCTCTACCTCTGAGCCATACGAGCGCTCAGAAAATTAAGAAAACTAGACAACGCTAAATCGATGAAAGATACACTGAAAGTGCTTTCGCTTGCGAGCGTGGCTTTGCAAAGCCTAAATTTACGCACTCGCATTACGAAAAAACAGCTCCCAGTTTATCCTTCGCACTCCGCAATGGAGCGGGAAACGGGGCTCGAACCCGCGACCCTCAGCTTGGAAGGCTGATGCTCTAGCCAACTGAGCTACTCCCGCAATGGTGGTGAGTCGTGGATTCGAACCACGGAAGGCGAAAGCCAGCAGATTTACAGTCTGCCCTCGTTGGCCACTTGAGTAACTCACCCAGCACCATAATCTCTGGTCAAACACTGATTGAAAACAATGGAGCTGGTTAAGAGACTTGAACTCCCGACCCTCTGCTTACAAGGCAGATGCTCTACCAACTGAGCTAAACCAGCATTTTCGCGCGCTTTTTTGCGCCTTAAAGCTTAAAACTAGGGCGTTTGAGCCTTATCATAGCCGTAAATTTACGCTAAATATGGACTTTCTAGCCTTTAAGCCTCGTTTCTAATCATAAATTTACATTAGCTAGGACTTTGCCTAACCATAAATTTAGGACTTTCAACCCTTGTTTTAGCCATTAACTAGGGCTTTTGAGCCTTATTTTAGTCATAAATCAACTAGGCTTTCAGTCTAAATTTACGCTCGCACCTTGTTTTTGGCTTTTTCGGCTTTTAAGCGCACTACCTTATTTCAGGTTTTTAAGCGTATTGCCTTATTTTAGGCTTTTGAGCGTGTTGCCCCCTCGCCGACATTCGTTTATTTAGGACTTTGCGTACCTTACGGAGCACCAAAACGCTTCACGCTCGCACTT
>CAVJSG010000008.1:0-3852 GCA_963651895.1 Campylobacteraceae bacterium | reverse complement strand
AAAATTCACGCCTTTTCCGTGAATTTTAGGCGAAATTTACCCACTAAAAACGGCTGCCGTAAAGTAATTCAACCCAAAAAATCCCCAAAAATTCATACCAAATTCAAGCAAACTTCACCCCAAACGCCCAAAAATTTAAAATTAAAAAACCCCCTAATAAGCTACCAAAAAGCCCACGCTGAGCCTATTTGCGTGGCGGTTGTAGTCGATGAGACTTTCGCCATAGCCATTAAAATACTGCACATACCAAAAAATGCCGTTATCAAAGAGGTCAAAGCCCGCGTTCAGCTCCACTGCGCCCTTGTTGTGCTTGAAATTTAGGTTGTTTCGCAGCAAAATGTAGGCGAAGGTGTCCCTGCCAAGATAGGCGAATTTCGCGTCAAAATGCCCTAAATATCGCGCAATGTCCCTGTTTTCGCTCAGGCTTGGCTCGTTGATGATAAACCACGCGCGAGACACGAGCACAAAGCGCCCCGCGTGCAAGAGGGTGCTAAGATATGCCCTATTCCACGAGCGTGAGCTCGTCCCATCCTTGCCGTTTGACTGGTGCATAAAGCCCAAGCTGAGATTTTTAAACACCCCAAAGCCGCTCAAAGGAAAGCTCAAAAAGACCTCGGGGGCGTAGTTTAGCTCGCGAAAGGGCGCGGACTCGGCGAAAATTTGCCACCAAGCCGTCTGCGTGTAGCCAAAATACCATCCCTCATTTAGCCCGAAAATGTCCTCAAACAAGGCTTTTTTCACGCTGAGTTGAAACTTCGTCTCCGCGCGCTTTGCGGCGTTCGTGCCCCTGCTGCCAAAGGCGTAGGAAAAGGGCAAAATGTAGTTTATGTCGTGGGTTTTGAGGCGCAAAATGTTTAAAGTCCTGCTCTCGCCGCGATATTCTAAGGCGGCAATCTCGGCAAAGTCATAAACTCGGGGCTCTGGCGGAGGCGGCGGGGGTGAATTTTTGGCTGAATTTTGGGGTTGAATTTGAGTTTGGGCGGCTTGGGCGGTTGAATTTTGGGCTGAATTTGCTAAATTTTGGGGGTTTTGGGCTGAATTTTTTGAATTTTCTTGCAAATTTGACGAATTCTCGGCGTTTTTGGGCTGAATTTGCGTGGCTGAATTTTCGGCGTTTGTAGAGCTTTGCTCGTTTTTAGGGTGCGAATTTAGTGCATTTTCAGCCCATAAGAACAAAGCAAAAGCCGATAAAATAAGCAAAATTCTAAACATTTTTCGCCCTTTCGTAGTCCTGTGGGGTGTTGAGATTTAAAAACTCGCTATCATCGCTGAAATCTACGAATTTTGTGGCGACTTTTTGAGTGAGAAGCCTTATTTTGTGGCTTTTGTTTTGCAAAAACTCTAAACATAGCGGATACAAGGCACTTTCATAAAGTCCGCACAAAAAATGTTCCTTGTTTTTAGTCCTTGGCAAGATGATTTGCGCCTCGCGAGCCTGTGAAATCAGCCTTACAATGCTTTCTTTGCTGAGAAATGGCATATCCACGGCGATTATAAAAACCAAGCCCCTGCGAAAGTGCCTTAAAATACTATAAAGGGCAAGCATAGGCGAGAAATCCTCGCTTTTGCGTGAATTTTTGCCTAAATTTTCCCCAAAATTCGCATTTTGCGCACTTAAATTTGCCGCAGGGCTTGAATTTTCGCCCAAATTCTCATCAAAAATCAACATTTTTTCCTCAAATTCGCCTCCAAATTTATCATTTTTACAAGAAATAAAAACATTTTCAAAAAGCGCGCAAAGCCGCTCAAACTGCCATTTCACAAGGCTTTGCCCGCCAAATTTTAAAAAGCATTTATCCGCGCCCATTCTACTTGATTTGCCCCCGCACAAAAGCACGCAAGGCATTTGAAATTTTTGCATTTTCGCCCTTTTTTAAACGATATTATAATCAAAAATATCTTATAATTTCGTTATGAAATACCAAGAACTTTTGCAAATCGCTGAATTTTTACAGGGGCAAAAAGGGCTCGCCTTCGTCAAACGCCTAGCGGACAATGCTTTGTGCGTGAATTTTGGGTGCGAGGAGCTGATTTTTGATATGAGTCGCGGCGAGAGTGCCATTTACAAGGCGAATTTGGCGGGCAAAAACTACAACGCCCCATTTGATATAATGCTTGCAAAATACTTCTCAAATGCCGAAATTTTAGGGCTTGGCGTGCTTGAAAACAACCGCGTTTTGTTTATAAAAACCCGCGCCACAAAGTCCTACAAAGCCCTAAACGCCAAGCTTTATTTTGAATTTACGGGCAAAAATACAAACGCCATTATAGTGGATGAAAACGAGTGCGTAATAGAGGCTTTAAGGCACATTGAGAAAAGCTACCGCATAGTGAAATGTGGGGTGAAATTAGAGCCTTTAAAGCCCTTTAAAATGGATGAAAAATTTGAAAAAATTGCAAATTTTGACGAGTATTTTAACGCGGTCTTTAAGCGTTTAAATGAGCAAAAAATCGCCGCTTTAAAGGAAAATAAAAAAGTGATTTTAAACAAAAAAATCGCCGCTTTAAATAAAATGTTTAATGATTTAGAAAACGAAAATGAATTGCTCGCAAAAGCCGAAATTATCGCGCAAAGAGCGCAAATTTTAACAGCGAATTTATATAAAATAAAAGATTACGAGCGCGAATTTACGCTTTTAAATTTCGAGGGAAAAAGTGTGAATTTCAAACTCGACAAGCCCCCTAAAATGTGGGCTAATGAGGCTTTTAAACAAAGTAAAAAATTAAAACAAAAAGCGGCAAATTTGCATTTGCAAAGGGGAAATTTAAAAGAAAAATTAGATTTTTACGAAAAACTTTTAGGGCTTATAAACAAGGCAAATTCGGTGTTTGAGTGCGAAATTTTGCTTCCTAAAAAAGAAAAAAAAGACAAAAAAAACGAGCAGAATTTAAACATAGCCAAATTCTACTACAACGACTTTGTGGTGCTGATAGGGCGCAACGAAAAGGGGAATGAGTTTTTGCTAAAAAACGCGAAAAAGGATGATTTGTGGTTTCACATCAAAGACTACCCCAGTGCCCACGCTTTCATCGTTTCAAACAAGCAAAAAATCAGCGAAAATGTGTTACAATTTGTAGCAAAATTGTGCGTGGAGTTTTCAAATTTAAACAAAGGCGCGTATTTTGTCGATTATACACGCAGAAATTTCGTAAGTGTGAGGCAAAAAGCCTTTGTCAATTACACGAATTATAGGAGTTTGAAGGTCATCAAGGAGTGAGAAATGGCTGTAACACCACTAGGAAACTCGACTTTTGTGAGTCAAAACGCGGCTCTGCCGAGCACGCAAGCGAGCAACGAATTAGCGAAAGAAAACTTTGCTGCCTTGGCAAATTTGGCTGAATTTCAATCAAAAGACAAGTCTGTGGAGCGCATAGATAGGGCTACGCCTGCTGATGAGCTGCAAGAGGAAGTTAAGGACAAGCGTGATGAGGAGACGAAAAAGCAAGAACAAGAAGCCAAAAAGCAGGGCGAGCGGCGCGAAAGCAGCGGCGAAAATAGCGAGAGCAGCGAGGACGGGGCGAGTTTGCATAGGCTGGATATAAGTATTTAGGGATTTGCCTTTAAATTTGGTTGAATTTGGTGTGAATTTTTGGTGTTTCGTGGCTTGAATTTACTTTACGGCAGCCGTTTTTGGCGGGCTTAGCTTGCGGTGATAAAGGCATTTTCATAGGCGTGGGCTAGACTAAAAGCGGAGTATCTGCCGAGTCCACAAAAATCATTTTTCTCGCCGAAAGACGAGCCAAGCCGAATTTTAAAGTCTATAAATTCAGACAAAATTCACAAAATTTAAACATCTACAAACCCCACAAATTCACACTTCACAAACTTCTAAAACTCTCATAAGCCGCATC
>CAVJSG010000007.1:0-21249 GCA_963651895.1 Campylobacteraceae bacterium | reverse complement strand
ACACCCAAAAAGCAAATTTCACAAAATTTAAACCAAATTTAAAGCAAAAACCGCTATAATTTCACAAATTTTAAAGGGCAAAAATGGAAAAAATCAGCGACATAATCGAGTCCATAGCGAACGAAAAAAACTTAAAGCTCGATGCAGTAAGGGATAGAGTCATCCAAGCGCTCACAAACACCGCTAAAAAGATATACGGCGAGCAGTATGAGTTTTATGTGGAGCCCAAAAGCTTGCAGCTTTTTCAAAAAATCCTCATCGTAGCGGATGATGATGAGCGTTTGAGCGAGGAAAACGAGCATTTCATCGCGCTTAGCAAGGCACAAGAGCAAGCAGAGGGCGTGGAGGTGGGCGATGAGCTGACTTACGAAGTGCAGCTTGAAAACTCCGGACGCACGGCTTTTAGCATATTTAACAAAGAGCTAGAATACCACATCCAGCAGCTTTTGGAGGAAACTATTTTCGACAAATACCAAAAAATGGTGGGGCAGGTTGTCTTTGGCACCGCTGTGCGCGTGGATAGCGAGGATAATACTTTCGTGGAGATAGATGAAATTCGCGCCTTTTTGCCGCGCAAAAACCGCATAAAGGGCGAGAAATTCAAGGTCGGCGATGTGGTAAAAGCGATAATCCGCCGCGTTTATAGCGACAGGAACGGCATTAGGATGGAACTAACGCGCACCAGCCCTAAATTTCTCATCGCCCTGCTTGAAGCTGAGGTGCCTGAGATAAAGGACGGCTATGTGGAGGTGGTTGCCGCCGCTCGCATACCCGGCGAACGCGCTAAAATCGTGCTTAAATCGCACAACGCAAATGTAGATGCGGTGGGAGCGACTGTGGGGCAAAAGGGCGTGCGTATAAACGCTGTCAGCAAGGAACTTCACAACGAAAACATCGACTGCATAGACTTTTGCGAAGAACCAGCCCTGCTCATCACCCGCGCACTCGCCCCTGCCATTATAAATTCCGTAAAAATCGAGGCTATAAAGAGCGAAAATGCTAGTTTTGATGCGAACGAGGCTTTGAGTGCGGCACTAAAATCTAGCAAAAATTTGGGAGGAAATTCGGCTGAAAATGCGGAAAATTCGGCTGCCGCTGAAAATTTGGACGAGAATTTGAATTTAAAAGGCGAAAATTCAGCTGAAAATTTAAATTCAAAGGGCGAAAATTCAGTCGTTGTCGAGAATTTGAACGAGAATTTAAATTTAAAAAGCGAAAATTCAGCCAAAAATTCAAAGGAAAAAGCCAAGGCAAAAACCCAAGAAAAGCCCACAAAAAAGGCTATCGTAACGCTAAATGTCGAGCAAAAAAGCAAAGCCATAGGCAAAAACGGCATCAACATCCGACTAGCCTCGATGCTAACAGGCTACGAAATCGAGCTAAAAGAACTTGGCGAAAAGGTTATGAGCAACGAGGAAGCGATGAAAAGCCTGCAAAGCTTGTTTAAAGAGTAGTTTAAAGGCTTTTTAAATTTGCTTTTTTAAAAAGACTCTTTTTTAAAAAAGTATTGAATTTTAGACAAATTTCAAGTAGCGATAACTCGTCATTGCGAGCCTTGAAGTCAAGGCGTGGCGTTTGGCAACGCTCGCAATGACAGGTTTCTCGCGTTTTTTTCACAAAAACCGCATTTTTCGCACATTACAAACCCAAAAAATTCAAATTTTCGCCCAAATTCCGCCTTTAAAATTCAAAAATTCCCCAAAATTCCAAAAATTTTCACACTTTCCCCAAAAAATCCAAAAAAATTCCCCAAATTTCGCCCAAAATTTCAAAAAAATTCAAAATTTCCCCAAAAACTTCACACTCACTTCACACAACTTCGCTATCATTCGCGTGCAATTTAAATTTAAGGAGGTTCTATGAAACTTAAAATTGCATCGCTAGCCTTGCTAGCCGGTCTCAGCACAGCGTTCGCGGATGCGGTAGTGCCTGCAAGTCAGCTGCCCGCAGCCGCCAAAAACTTCATCAACACCTATTTCAAGGGCATTGCGATAGGTATGGTCGAGCGAGATATGGACTCTTTCGATGTCGTCCTCACAGACGGCACCAAGATAGATTTCAATATCAACGGCGAATGGACGAATGTCGATGGCAAATACAAAGCCATCCCCACGGGCTTCGTGGGGGCTGCGGCAGCCAAAGCCAAAGCCACGCAGCCTAACGCCGCCATTGTCGAGGTCGATAGGGAGTATATGGGCTACAAGTTCAAGTTCAACAACCGAATGAAGGTCTATACCGACACAAACGGCAATGTCATAGGGCAAAAATTCGACTGAGGCTTGGATTTTCAAATCCGTCATTGTGAGGCGTTGTCTAAATTTAAAAGGCAACGCCCTAAATTCCGTCATTGCGAGACGTTTTTTAAAAAACGCCGAAGCAATCCACTAAAAATTCAGGCGCAAGCCCAAATTTGTCATACTGATAGGGCTTGCCCCCGAAGTATCCACAAAAGGCAGGGGGTTAATTTTTCAACTCTCTGCCTTTTTTTGTGGGCTAGTTTTAGCTTGACTTTTGGGCTTTAATTTTGGGTTTTGCGCTTAAATTTAAAGCCTAATTTATGGGCGGTTTGTGGATTTGATTTCAGCTTGCCGCCCATTTTGAATTTGCCTTGTCGCTTTTGGCAAACTTGCGGCGATAAATTCACGCAAATTCCGTGAATTTTCGCTCAAAATCCCAAATTTCAGTAGAATTTCTCCAAAATTTCATAAGCCGTGTTTCGTTTCGCGGGCTTTTCGCCAAGGGACAAAATCAGCCTTATCATCTCGTCTTGATTCATCTTATAACTCGCACCCGCCGCACTTACGACATTTTCTTCCATCATAGTGGAGCCCAAATCGTTCGCGCCAAATTTCAGCGCGAGCTGCCCTATGAGCGAGCCTTGCGTTACCCACGAGCTTTGCAGGTTTTTGAAGTTATCAAGGTAAAGGCGCGCAAGGGCTAGCAGGCGCAAATAGCGATTTGAGCTTTGTTTTTTGATTTCGGGGTGCTTGGCTTTTAGCCGCGTGTTCGCACTTTGAAAGCTCCACAAAATGAACGCTCGAAAGCCCGCCGTCTCGTCCTGCAAGGCGCGCAAATGCTCAAAATGCTCGATGATTTCCTCATCCGTTTCAAGCGTGCCAAACATCATCGTGGCGGTGCTTTTCATACCGATTTTATGCGCCTGCCTATGCACTTCAAGCCAAGTCGCGGTGTCGCACTTGTGCGGGGCGATTTCGTCCCTCACTCTGTCGCTTAAAATCTCAGCCCCAGCACCAGGTATGGAAAAAAGCCCCTTTGCTTGCAGCCTTTCAAGCACCTGCCTTATGCTAATGCCCGAAATTTTGGCTATGAAAGCGATTTCAACCGCCGAAAAGCCGTGCACAGTGATGTTTGGATAATGCTTTGCTATCCATTCTACCAGCTCTTCATACCATTCAATCGTCAGCTTTGGATGCACGCCGCCTTGAAAGAGAATTTGCGTGCCGCCTATGGCTAAAAGTTCCTCTATCTTTTCGCCGATTTTTGCGAAAGGCAGCGTGTAGGCGTCTGCGTCTTTGGCGTGGCGGAAAAAGGCGCAAAAATCACAATCTATGCAGCAAACATTCGTGTAATTTATGTTTCTATCGACTACGAAGGTGGTGATTTTTTCAGGGTGCAGCTCTAATTTTCTTTGATACGCCAGCTCGCCAAGCTCGTATAAGTCGGCGTTTTTAAGCAAATTTAGAGCTTCTTTTTGATTTAATCTCTTTGAAATTTTTGTCATTTTACTTTTCCTTAATTTATCTTAAATTTTGCTTAATGTCGCTATTTTATGGTTTTTGGCTGTTGTTTTTATCTTTCTTGCAAATGCGAAATTTTTGATATAAATTCGCAAATTTTTTAAAAATTTACGCAAAAATTTGCGAAATTTATTTAAAAATAGGCTCTTTTCTAAAAAAGCATTGAAATTTAAGCTAAATTCAAAGCAAAATCAAAGCTACAAATTTGCTCAACGCCGTTGCCCACGAGCGAAACTTAATCGCACAGCGATTTTTTCGCTCGGGTCAAAGCGTTTCGCTTCATTTTGCGCTTTGATTTTGTGGGGTTTCTGCCACTCAATGCTTTTAGAAAATATCCAAACACAAAGAAATTTCATACCCAAAAACGCCCTAAATTATACCCTAAATTCTTGCAAATTTTGCCAAAAGGCTTAATGCGAGGCTTGAATTTATGAGAAAATTTATGCAAATTTAAGCCAAAATTTCAAATTTTTTTGCTAAAATATCAAGTTTATTTTAAGGAAAATCAATGCTAAGTAAAAGAGTTCAAATCCTATCCGAGTCCGCTACGCTCGCGGTTACGGCACTTGCAAACGAGATGAAAGCACGCGGCGAAAATGTCATCAGCTTTTCGGCTGGCGAGCCGGATTTTGACACGCCGCAAGTCATTAAAAACGCTGCCATTAGGGCGATAGAGCGGGGTTGCGCGAGATATACAAATGTCGCTGGGATGCCCGAAGTCCTAGAAGCCGTGCGTTTCAAGCTGCACCGCGACAACGCCCTAGACTACGCGCCTAGCGAAATCATCACAAATGTAGGCGCGAAGCACTCGCTCTTTGAGTGCATTCAGTGCCTCGTGGAGGACGGCGATGAGGTCATCATCCCAAGTCCTTGCTGGGTGAGCTACCCTGAAATGGTAAAATACGCAGGCGGAGTGCCCATTTTCGTGGAGGGCGAGGGGGCAAACGGCTTTAAAATCACCGCCACGCAGCTAAAAGCGGCTATCACGCCTCGCACAAAAGCCCTAATACTCAACTCTCCAAGCAACCCTGTGGGCGCGATTTACTCAAAAACCGAGCTTGCCGCGCTGGCAAAGGTGCTTGAAGGCTCGAGAATAGTGGTTTTAAGCGATGAAATGTATGAAAAAATTCGCTATGACGGCGTGGAATTCGCCTCATTTGCCGCACTTGGCGAGGACGCGATGAAGCGCTGCGTAACGATAAATGGGCTTAGCAAATGCGGGGCTATGCCCGGCTGGCGTTTTGGCTATATGGCGAGCAAAAACGCCGAGCTAAACGCTGCTGTGCGGCGTTTGCAGGGACAAAGCACGAGCAACATAAACACCATAGCCCAGCACGCCGCCATTTGCGCACTGCAAGGCGAGGCGGATGCCGATGTAGCCTTTATGCGCGGTGAGTTTGAACGGCGCAGAGACAGAGCGTGCGAGCTCATCGGCGAAATTCAGGGGCTTAGCGTGTATAAGCCCCAAGGGGCGTTTTATCTTTTCGTGGATATGAGTGCTGTGAGTGGTGATTCTATGGGCTTTTGCAAGAGGCTTTTAAGCGAAAAGAAAGTCGCTGTCGTTCCCGGCGTGGGCTTTGGGTTGGATGGATATTTTAGGCTATCCTATGCCACAGACTTAGCGAGCATCGAGGAAGGGTTAAAAAGAATAAAAGAATTTGTGGAGAATTTTTAGTGAAAATTTGGAGTAAGATTTCGAGCTGTTTTTAGATTTTTTTGAGTGGAATTTGGTGTGAAATTTTTGCGCTTTTTACCTTGAATTTACCCTTGGTTGTGGCTTTTGACGGGACTGCCGCTTGCGGCGATAAATCGCTTTTTGTGGCAGACTAAAATGACAAGCGAACACGCCGCAAAATCGATTTCTTATCCACAACCCCGTGCGCGAGCAGACGACTTTATTTTGGGCGTTTCTAGCGTGGAATTTTGTGAATTTTTTTGAAATTCCGTGAATTTTGGACAAAAAATTCACGCCACGCCGTCATTACGAGCGGTTTTGAAAACCGCGTGGCAATCTATGCTTTACCCATTCTTAGACTTTGCAATTTAAAAAAGCGTGATTTCTATGTATTTCTGCAAAAAAATTCCTAAAAACGCAGAAAATACAAAAAATTCACAAAAATTCCAAAAATTTACCACAAAAAATTTCCGTGCAAATTTCTGTGAATTTGCACTTTCAATCAGCCAACCCAGCAGGCTTAATTAAAATCAGTAGCAAAAAGTGTGCCGCCGATTTGTTTGTTTTCGAGCAAAAACGCCCTCGCCACCGCCAAATCAAAGCCGCTTGCCAGAAACATTTTTTTGCCAGCCTTTAAAAGCAAATCCGCCGCGCGCAACTTCGTTACGATGCCGCCCGTGCCGTGCTCGCTGCCCGCTTTCGCCTCGCCTTTTAGCAAGCTAGGCTCTATGAAAGAAACGCGCTCAAAACGCCGTGCGCTAGGGCATTGCGTGGGGTTTTTGTCGTAAAAGCCGTCTATGTCGCTTAAAATCACGAGCAAATCGCCACCAAAGCACAGAGTAGCGTTTGCCGAGAGCGTGTCGTTGTCGCCAAACACGAGCTCATCGCTTGCGACAGCGTCATTTTCGTTGATGATGGGCAAGATGCCTTGGCGCAAAAGCTCATCCACTAGGGTTTTGGTGTGATTTATGGCATTTTGGCTGCGAAAATCGTGCGCGGTGAGCAAAATCTGCGCCCCAAGCCGCCCAAAGCCCGCTAAAATCTCGTTGTAAGTGCTCATAAGATAGGGCTGACCGATACTTGAAAGCACTTGGCGTTTGAGAGTGTCCTTTCTGTCGAGCTTTAATCGCGTGTAGCCTGCTGAAATCGCGGCAGAGCTTACCAAAATCACCTCACAACGCTCGCCAAGCTCGACTAGCAGGGAAACGAGGTTTTTCATACGCGTCAAATTCAGGCTTTCTTTGTTGCTGATGCTTGTGGAGCCTACTTTTATAATGATTCTTTGCATTTTTTGTCCTTTTTTGTCCCTTGTTTTAGGGCTTTGGGTGTGGCTAAATTTATCGTAAAAAATTGAAAAATTTTGCCTTAAAATTTATATTTTTTGTGTGAATTTTTACGAAAAATTCGCAGAATTAGCGTAAATTTTTAGATTTTTGACAAAAATTCATAAAAAATTCACTCAAAATTCGCAAATTTTAACTCAAATTTCGTAATTTTTTACACCATTAAAACTCCGATTAAATTCCAAAAATCACATTTTTCGAAAAATTCACACCTTCCCAAAAAACTCCCCATCCAAAACCGCCCCACTGCTAGCGTTTGAAACGAGTTTTTGATATTGTGCCAGCCAGCGAGATTTTAGGGGCTTTTTGGGCGCGACAAAGGCAGCTTTGCGCGAGGCGATGGTAGCATCGTCCAAACGCGCATTTATCGAGTAATTATCCACATCGATGTCGATTATGTCGCCATCCTCTAAAAGCCCGATGAGTCCGCCCTCAGCAGCCTCAGGGCTTATGTGCCCTATGCTAAGCCCGCGCGTAGCCCCGCTGAAACGCCCATCCGTGATGAGTGCGACATCCGCGCCCAAGCCCATTCCCATTATGAGGCTCGTGGGGCTGAGCATTTCTTGCATACCCGGACCACCGCGAGGTCCTTCGTAGCGTATCACGCACACATCGCCTTTTTTGATTTTGCCCTTGATGATGCCCTTGATTGCCTCATCTTGTGAGTTAAAGCACACCGCCTTGCCGCTGAATTTTCGCTCTCCGGTAATGCCTGCGGTTTTGATGACGCAGCCTTGTTCGGCTAAATTTCCAAACAAAATAGCCAACCCGCCCACCTGCGAATACGCATTTTCCACTCTGTGAATGACTTTTTCATCGCGTATCACCGCGCCTTGCACCCGTTCGCCCAAGCTCTCGCCCGTGATGGTTAGGGCGTTTAAGTCGAGCAAGCCATTGTCGCGCCGCGAGATTTCCTTTATCAGCGCGTTTATGCCCCCCGCCGCGCCCACATCCTCCATAGCTACATCGGGCAGGCTTGGCGCGACTTTTGCTATGTGGGCGATTTTGCGGCTGATGTCATTTAAATCCCTTATGTCAAGGGGCGCGCCGGCTTCGCGCGAGATGGCAAGCATATGCAAAATCGTGTTTGAGCTACCGCCCATCGCCATATCCACCACCATCGCGTTGCGGATGGAGCGTGAATTTATAATGTTTTTTATGGCGAATTTCTCGCTTTTTTGAGCATCCAAAGCGATTTCGCAAATCCTTTTAGCCGCCGCTCGCAGTAAATTTTCTCTCTCATCACTTTGCGCTAATGCCGTGCCGTTGCCACTTAGCGCGATTCCCAAAGCCTCACAGAGCGAATTCATCGAATTTGCCGTGAAAAGCCCCGAGCACGAGCCCCCACCCGGACAGGCTTTGCACTCTATGTCGGCGAGTTCTTTTTCGTCTATTTTTTTTACCTCATAAGCCCCCACCGCCTCAAAAACGCTATTTAGCGTGAGTTTCTCGCCCTTTGCGCTGCGCCCAGCACGCATAGGACCGCCGCTTACAAAAATCGTAGGCACATTTACTCGCAGCGCGCCCATAAGCATTCCGGGCGTGATTTTGTCGCAGTTTGGAATGCACACGAGCGCATCGAGCGCGTGGGCGTTCATCACGCTTTCGACTGAATTTGCGATGATTTCGCGGCTTGGCAGGGAGTAGAGCATCCCGCTGTGCCCCATCGCTATGCCATCATCCACGCCTATGGTGTTGAATTCAAAGGGCACGCAGCCATTTGCGCGGATTTCGTCTTTGATGATGCGCGCATACTCGTTGAGGTAAAAATGCCCCGGAATGATGTCTATGTAGGAATTTGCAATGCCTATGAAGGGCTTGTCAAAGTCCTCGTCCCTCACCCCACACGCGCGTAAAAGTGAGCGATTTGGGGCTTTTAAATAGCCTTTTTTTATAATATCACTTCGCATAAATTTGTCCTTTCGTTTGGGTTTTGGTGAATTTTTGTGAATTTTTTGGTAAATTTGCCACATTAAAACACCGCATTTTAATGCCTAAAATGCGATTTTAGCTTAAAAATGCTAATAAAAAATTAGTAGCGGCTATCTCAGCCACTGCCTTATTTTCAAGGCGAGTTTTGTGCATTGCTTGGTGAGTTTGTTTGAGCCTTTTTTCTGCACAAAGCTGACAAATCTCGCCACATTTAGCGCATCCTTGCTTAAATTTAGGCTTGATTTTACCCTGTGTGCGTAGCTTGATAAATGCTGTCCGACTCCGCGCCGAAAGGCTAAATTTGCACCCTGCGAAAAGATTTTGTCAAAAAATTCAAGCAGTTTTTTCTCACAAAATTCACGCGGATTAAAATTATCCAAAAATAGCGGCTCGCGGCGCATTGCCTCAAACGCGGCATCGTCATTGTCTATGCGTTTTACCTCATCAAGCAAGGCGTTTAAATTTGGAAAATTATGCGCGTTGATGAAGGCTTTGGGGTTGATTTTATAGTCTAACAACCGCTCGTCAATGGCAGGAATTCGCATATCAATCGCCTCTAAATCGCTTGGATTAAAATCCCCCCCCCCATTTTCATTCGCAAGCCCTATGCGCAAGCTCGTATCGCCCCAGTAAATGGGCACACAACCCGCGTTATAAGCGTCAAAAAGTTTCTCCGTCAAGTAGCCCGGAAAGCTTGAATTTTCAAAGCAGAGATTAAATTTATAATTTTGTAGCCACGCGTGTTTGTCCGCAACCGCCCCGCCTATGTTGTTTCTATGGTGTCCGCCAGAATCGACCTTTTTATAGCCGTTAAGTTTATCAAAAAAATCCTCGCGCAAAAGGCGAATTTGCCGCAAACCGCCGTTGCTTACTATGTAAGCGCAGAATTTTTCGCGCGGATTTAGGGGGCGATTTTCCTTTATCTCGCTAAATAAAGGCAGGCGCAAATGCCTATCGCCAAAGTCCATAAAATCGAAGTCTATGCCATAGTCCGCGACATTAAAATCCGTGCGGACATTTTCGCCCGTAACAAAAATTCGCACGCACTCATAATCCAAAAAATTCGTCTTTGCCTTAATGTCGTTGAAGTAGCCAAACACCAAAAAGTCGGGCTTGTCGGAGTAAATAATGTCGTATTTTTGACTCAAAAGTTTTACCAAGGCATTGTCGTAAAAATTTTGCTCTGTATCCTCGCAGTGCCAGTTTGTGATGCGCATTTTGATTTGGGGCTTTTGCATTGTTTTTCCTTTAAATTTATGGGTGCGGTGCCGTTTAAAATCCAAAATTTAGGGCATCATTTAAACATAAATTTTTTAACAAAAAAGCCAAATTTAAGCGTAAATTCACAAATTTTTACGCGAAATTTAGCGTTTTGGGCTTAAATTTATAAATTTTATGCTTAAATTCGCAGAATTCAGCACAAAATTCACAGCTCAATGCTCTCTCCGCGCACGAATTCTGGCGAGCTCAAATAATGCTCGTAAGTCGCCCGTATGCCCGCATCCAGCGAGGTCTGCGCCGCCCAGCCAAAACCGCGCAGTAGCGTATCATCGATGAGTTTTCGCGCCATCCCAGCGGGCTTGCTCAAATCGTGCGTGAATGCCCCCGTGTAGCCCACCGCCCGCGCCACTGCCTCGTAGCACTCGTTGATGGTGTGCTCCCTGCCCGTGCCGACATTGAGATTTTGTGGCATTTGTTCGAGATTTTTTAGCGCGTAAAAGACAAAATCCGCCAAATCCCCCGCATACATAAACTCCCGCCGCGCCGTCCCATCGCCCCAAATGGCGACCTCGCGCACGCCCTCGCACTTGGCTTTATGCACGCGGGCAATGACGGCTGGCAGCATATGCGCACGCGCGGTGTCGAATTTATCGTATTTGCCGTAGAGATTGCACGGAATGGCGGTCTTGTAAAGCAGCCCCGAGCCTGCGCTGAGATACTCGCAAAGGCGTGTGGATAGGACTTTGGCGAGCGCGTAGCCCTCGTTTGTGGGCTCGAACGCGCCTTGCAAAATCATATCCTCGCGCAGCGGGTTTGGCGCGTTTTTGGGATACATACACGAGCTGGCGAGGTTGAGGAAGCGCCCCACGCCGCCCTGTGCGCAGGCATTGATGAGATTTAGCCCCATATAGGCGTTGTGGGTTAGGAATTTGGCGAGGTTTTGCATATTTGCCACGATGCCGCCCACGAGCCCCGCGCAATGCACGACTGCGTCAGGCTTGTGCGCCTTGATGTAGGCGGTTACGGCGGCTGTGTCGATTAGGTCGAGCTGGGCGTGCGTGGGGGTCAGCAGCTCATAGCCCTGTGCGGCTGGGTGTTCTTTGACATTGCGCCCGACCATTCCGCTGGTGCCTGTGATTAAGAGTTTTTGCATTTTTGTCCTTTCAAAATTCGAATTTAACCCAAATTCGTTAAAAATCTGTGCCAAATCCGCGCTTTTATTTATAAATATCGCCTCTGCTGTCGATGTCATAGGCGTAGATGAGAATTTGCGACTCTATGATTTCATAAAGCAGGCGGTATTTGCCCACGCGCAAGCGGTAGTGGTGCTCGTAGCCGTCAAGTTTGGCTATGTCAAGATTATTGCGATATGGATTTTGGGCGATTTGCTCCAAACACGAGACGATTTTAGCTCGATTTTCTGGGTGTTTGCGCAAAAATTTACGCACATTTTTGTGCAGTTGCAGGGCGTAACTCATAGCCCAAATTCCGCTTTCAACTCTTCGAGCGAAATAGTCTTGCCCTCCGCCAAGTCCTTTTTGGCTTGCTTGTAGGCTTTTAGGTTTTCCTTCGTCATAATGGTGCTGGGGTCGATATTTGCGCTCACTTCAAAGGGGATAGTGCCCGTGTTTATGACCTTTGCGGCAAACATCCGCAGCGCAGTGCCTATGTCAAGCCCCATATTTTTGAGCATCAACTCGAAATTCGCCTTGTCCGTGCTGTCCATTCTAAATTGAACTACCGAAGTCATTTTTTATCCTTTCGTATGGTTTTGCATTATTATAGCATACATTTTTGTGAATTTCGCCTAAATTTTGGCGAAATTTGCGCGAAAATTCACAAAATTTCGCAAATCTACTCCAAAAATTCACTCCACATACCGAAAAATTTTATACCCGCCCTGCAAAATGTGCTTGTCGCGGCGCATCAGCTGCAAGTCGCTTTGCACCATATCCTTTATCAGCGCGTCCAAGTCATAATCCAGCGTCCAGCCAAGCTTTTGCCGCGCTTTGCTCGCATCGCCTATGAGCAAATCCACCTCCGTGGGGCGAAAATAATCGCTATCCACGCTCACCACTTCCTTGCCAAGTGGGAGCTTAAAATCGCCCTTGCACGCGGACACCACGGCGACTTCATCCACGCCGCGCCCCTTAAATTCAAGCTCTATGCCAAGCTCGGCGAACACGCGGCGCACAAATTCGCGCACTTCTGTCGTAATGCCCGTGGCGATGACGAAATCATCAGGCTTTTGCGCTTGCAAAATCAGCCACATCGCGCGCACATAGTCCTTCGCGTGCCCCCAGTCGCGCTTTGCGGAGAGGTTGCCAAGGTAGAGTTTGTCCTGCAAGCCAAGGGCGATTTTCGCCGCCGCACGCGTGATTTTGCGCGTTACGAAGGTCTCGCCGCGAATGGGGCTTTCGTGGTTAAACAAAATGCCGTTGCTTGCAAAAAGCCCATAAGCCTCGCGGTAATTTATCGTTATCCAGTAGGCGTAAAGTTTCGCGCAAGCATAGGGCGAGCGCGGGTAGAAGGGCGTTTGCTCGTTTTGCGGCACGGCTTGGACAAGCCCGTAAAGCTCGCTCGTGGATGCTTGATAAATGCGCGTTTTTTCAGTTAGCCCTAAAAGGCGCACGGCTTCTAAAATGCGCAAAGTGCCGATGCCATCGGCGTTGGCGGTGTATTCTGGCGTGGCAAAACTCACATGAACATGACTCATCGCGGCTAGGTTGTAAATCTCGTCCGGGCGCACCTCTTGGATGATGCGCGTGAGGTTCATCGAGTCGGTCAAATCGCCATAATGCAGGAAAAGTTGGCAGTCGCTTTCGTGGCGGTCGGTGTAGAGGTGGTCGATGCGGTCGGTGTTAAACAGCGAGGCGCGGCGTTTGATGCCGTGCACTTCGTAGCCTTTGTTTAACAAAAACTCCGCCAAATACGCGCCGTCTTGCCCGGTGATGCCGGTGATTAAGGCTTTTTTCATTGTAAATTTCCTTTCTAAAATAGCGGTGCATTCTTGCGGACGCTTTTCGGGGAGACGCTGCGTGCTGTCGCACTCCGCTCGCTTCGCAAACTTCGCGCGGATGAACCAAGCGTTCTATCCGCACTCGTTCGCTCGCGCAACCCCGAAAATCGCCTCGCAATAATCCACCTTGTCAAATACTGTTCAAAACGCGTTGCGTGCGTGAATTTTCGCTCTCGTTTTGGCAAATTCTGTGAATTTTTAGCGAAATTCACGCAAAAATTCACAGAATTCCACTTTGAAAACGCCAAAATCAAAGTCGCTTGCTTGGGCTGACGATTGTGGATGAGAAATCGAATTTTTGGGGCGTGGATTAAACATATAAGTTTATCAAGCCCCAAAAAATCGATTTGTCGCC
Organism: Campylobacteraceae bacterium; assembly: GCA_963651895.1. GTDB lineage: Bacteria > Campylobacterota > Campylobacteria > Campylobacterales > Campylobacteraceae > Campylobacter_D. The sequence goes on along the minus strand of CAVJSG010000007.1, from coordinate 7,946 downwards.
GCAAGCTAAGCCCGCTAGCCACGACAACCCAAAGCAAACTCAACCCCCAAAACGCCCAAAATTCACGCCAAATTTAACCTCGATTAAAATCATCCTCCACTCTCACTATATCATCCTCGCCCGTATATTCGCCCACCTGCACCTCCACGATGACTAGCGGGATTTTGCCCTCGTTTGCCAGCCGGTGCAGCTGCCCCATTTTGATGTAGGTCGATTCGTTTGGGCGCACGAGGCGGCGTTCATCGCCCACGGTTACGCTTGCTGTGCCGCTGACGACTATCCAGTGCTCGCTGCGGTGGAAGTGCTTTTGCAGGCTCAGCTGCTTGCCCGGCTTTACCACTAGGCGTTTGAGCTTGTAGCCCTGCGCGCTTTCTAGCACCGTGAAGCTGCCCCACGGGCGATGCGCGGTGGTATGGACTTTGCGGTATTCGCTACCCTCGCCAAGTGCGCCCACTAGGTCTTTTACGCGTTGTGCCTTGTCCCTAGGGCACACTAATAGGGCGTCCGGGGTGTCTATGATGATGAGGTTTTTTATGTCGGTCGCGGCGATGAGTTTGTTGCCCTGTGCAAACACGAAATTCTCGCAACTATCTTGCAGCAGGGCGTTTGCCTTGATGACATTGCCTTGCAAATCCGCCGCAAACTCGCCGCGCAGTGCCTCGAAGCTGCCCACATCGCTCCACGCAAAGTCCGCACGCACGAGTTTTAGGGCGTTTGAGTGCTCCATAAGCGCGTAATCAATGCTGTTTTCGGGGATTTGGCTCATAAATTCAGGCTTTATGCGGATTAAATTCGGCTCTTTTTTGGCGTTTTTTAGGGCGTTTTGGGCGGCTTTTAGGATTTTGGGGGCGAATTTTTGCATTTGTTTTAGGAAAAATTCAGCCCTAAACACGAAAATACCGCTGTTCCAAAAGAAATTTCCCTGCTTTATGTAGCTTTGCGCCGTCTCTAAATTTGGCTTTTCAAAAAAGCCCGCCACATCGCCGTTTGCGCCCACTTTTATGTAGCCAAAGCCCGTCTGGGCGAAGCTAGGCTTAATCCCAAGCGTTACGATGAAGTCCTGTGCGGCGAGTGCGGCGGCTTGGGAGATGACTTTTTCATAGCCCGCTTGGTTTTTGATTAAGTGGTCGCTGGGCGTTACTAGGCAGATTTCGTCCTTTGGCAGGCTTAAAACGCCCAAAGTAATGGCGGCTGCGGTGTTTTTGGGCAGAGGTTCGAGCAGAAAATTCACGCTTGCGGTGCGCGAATTTGCGTTTTGATGGCGGGTTTGGGCACGGGAATTTTCTCTAAATTTGCGATTTTTGCTCGTTAAATTCGAATTTGGATTGCAATTTTTGCTCGCCAAGTTTGCATTTTCGCACATTTTTTCGCCTTGACAAGGTTCGTCCATTTGGTCAAGTGCCAAAAAATACTGCTCCTCGCCCACTATGATGAGGCTTTTCTCGCAAAGGGGCTGATTGCGTTCAATGCAAAGTTGAAAGAGAGATTTTTGTGAATTTTTAGAATTCAGCCCCAAATTTGCGGCTGAAATTTGCGAATTTTCTTTTAAATTCTCGGCAAATTTGCGTGAATTTTTTGCATTTTTGGCTGAATTTTCGCTACTCAAATTTAAATCGCTTTCATTTAAATTTGATTTCAAATCATTTTCGCTAAAAAATTTGATAAACTGTTTTGGCATAAGCTGCCTAGACAGCGGCCAAAGCCTCGTCCCACTGCCCCCGCAAAGTATTACATTCGTCATCGCACACCCTTTTTAAAACTAACGATTTTAGCGAATTTGAGTTAATGTTTGGGATGGGCGAGTTTAAATTTTAAGCTAAATTTTAAACTTTAAATTTAAAATTTAAATTCCAAAAAAATACTAAAATTAAGTCCAAATTCCAAGTTAAAATTTCAAATTTGCCTTAAATTTAGGCTCAAATTCCAAGTCCCACGCGGCATTTCAAGCCCAAATTTAAGCAAAATAATGCTCAAATTCCTTCGCCCTTTGGCGGCTAAGCGGAGCAGCGATTTTCTCGCGCGCCAAATCCTCGCCACTAAGCGAGTAAGCCACGGTCTCGAACAAGTCCTCGAAGTTGTATTTTTCAAAGTCCAGCGCGAACTCGTAGGGCGTTATGTTGTAGATATAAAGCGAGCTTATGTAGGCACTCATCCTCGCGTAGGCTGCTTGCATAGCCTCGTTTGAAAACTCCGCAAGCTCGAATTCTTCGAGCACTTCGGCGACTTGCGCTTGCACTTCGAGGGAAACCTCGCGCTTTTCATCGGGCGCATCCATAGCCATAGCCAGCTGCTCGCTGAACGGACCATACCTAAGGCTCTTAAATTCCAAGCCCACAAAGAGATTTTGATGAGCACGGAAGTGATTAAGCTCCACCAAAAAGACGATTTTTTGATAAAGGTTCGCCGCCAAGCGACCCTTGCTAGCTTGCCTGAGATAGGCGATGACTTCGTTTAGCCTCTTTATAGAGGCGGCATCCATAGTTTTCATAGTAAAACCCTTTCAATCAATCTACAAGCTAGAAAGCAAAAAGTGTTCCAAGTTTTAAAAGTGCCTTTTGGAAATTTTTTGAATGCTGAATTTTTGGGGGTTTGTGGGGCTTGAATTTGGGGTTAAATTTATGAGATGGGCTAAAATTTATAAAAAAATGGCGAAATTTCAAATTTTATGAATTTTCGCGCAAATCCTTGCGGAAATTTGCTTACAATGGTGCAGTGGCATAAATTTTTAGTCGCATTTTTTCGCCTTTTCTAAAACCTCAAATAAACTATCTCGCACGAATTTGGCGTCTTTTAGGCTCATTTCTTGGTGGCAGGGTATGGATAATTCTGCCTTGTAGAAATTATCCGCGTTTTTGAGGCAAAAATCGCCCAGCATTTTTTTGTAAAACCCAAATTCATAGCTTGGCTTGTAATGCACCTGCACGCCTATGCCACGAGCGTGTAGCTGCTCGAAAATGAACTCTTTTTGGCAGTAGAGTTCAGGGAAAAGCAAGATGGGGTAAAGGTGGCGCGAGCTTTTTTTGTGCGGCGCGATTTTGATGGTGGAAAAATAGGCATTTCGCGCGAACGCCTCGTCATAAAAAGCGGCGATTTCCTCGCGCTTTGCGAGCATTTTATCAAGCCTTTTTAGCTGATTTAGCCCAAGTGCGCAAGCCACATCGCTTAGGCGGTAGTTGTATCCTAGCTCGCTGCTGTCGCTATCCCAAAGCCTTTTTTTTGCGATGCCGTGGCTGCGCAAGAGTTTCGCGCGTGCGATTAAGCCCTCATCGTTGCTAACAAGCGCGCCGCCCTCAAAGGTGGTGATGGGCTTTACCGGATGAAAGGAAAACACGCTCAAATCGGCGTGCGAGCCTACTTTTGCCCCTCGAAATTCAGCCCCAAGCGCGTGGCTGGCATCATCAAGTAGCGCGATTTCATAGCGTTTTGCCAAAGCCGCGATGGTGTCCATTTCTACGCTGTTTCCGCCAAAATCCACAACCGCAATCGCCCCCACATCATCGCTTCGCCGCTCCAACCTCGCCGCAAGCTTGCTCTCATCGATATTTCCGTCATTTTTTATGTCTATAAACTCTACCACACCGCCTGCCATCACGGCTGCGTTTGCTGTGGCTATGAAGGTTAGGGGTGTCGTTAGCACCTTTTTGCCGCAAACGCCCAAAATTTCGTAAGCCAAATGCAGCGCGGAGGTGGCAGAATTCACTACGCAAGCACCTTTCACGCCCACATACTCGCAAAGTGCTTGCTCAAAGGCACTCACCTTGTCGCCGCCCGTTAAAAATTCGCCTTTAAGTGCGGCTACAACGGCGTTTATGTCGCTTTCATCTATGCTTTGATGCGAGTAGCTAAGCATTTGCGCCGCCTTTGAATTTTGTGTTTTTCATAAAATTTTCCTTTGAATTTGCGTGAATTTTTTCGTGCATTTCTTGTTTAAAATGCTTTTCAAAAATGGCAAATTCCACAGCTTTTTAAAGTGTGGATTGCCACGCCTTTGCTCGCTACGCTTGCAAAGTCTCGCAATGACAAATTATTTTAAATTTCCCTCAAAAAATTCACGGGAATTCACGCAAATTCCCCAAATTTTTCACAACTCCCCATTTCCGCTTTTTTCTATGATTTGCAAGATTTCTTTCTCGCTAGCCCACAGGGGATTGTTATCCGAGCTATATGAAAAGCCGCTAGCTACCTTTTTACCGCGCTCGCCGTTTGCGCTAACGCTAAAATCCACATCCGCGTTTGTGAATTTTATGCTAGGACTAATCACAAAATAGTCCTTAAACTTCGTAGGTTAAGTGGCTGTCATCGCTTGAAATCATTATCTCGTGCAGCTTCTCCCCTGCCCTAATGCCGATGATTTTTATGGCGGCTTTGGGGGCTAGGGCGTGGGCTAAATCCGTGATTTTCATCGAGGGGATTTTAGGCACAAAAATCTCGCCCCCGTGCATCCTCGCGAAATTTGCAAGCACGAATTTCACGCCATCCTCCAAGCTTATCCAAAAGCGTGTCATCCGCTCATCCGTAATGGGCAGTTCGTTCGCGCCCTGTGCTAAAAGAGCTTTAAACAGCGGCACCACCGAGCCTCGCGAGCCTACGACATTGCCATATCTCGTAACGCTGAATTTGGTGTTGTTCGCACCTGCGATATTATTCGCCGCGACAAAAAGTTTGTCGCTAGCTAGCTTTGTCGCGCCGTAAAGATTTATGGGGTTGCACGCTTTGTCCGTAGATAGGGCGATGCAGCGACTCACGCCGTTTTCCAAGCACGCGTCTATCACATTTTGCGCGCCCTCGACATTCGTCTTTATGCACTCCATAGGGTTATACTCGGCGATAGGCACTTGTTTTAGGGCTGCGGCGTGGATGACAAAATCCACATCGCGCATCGCCCGCACCAGCCGCGCTTTGTCGCGCACATCGCCGATGAAATAGCGCATACAAGGGGCTTTGAAACGCTGCGCCATCTCATACTGCTTTAACTCATCGCGCGAGTAAATGATGATTTTGTTCGGCTTGTAAAGCTCGCTCAAAATGCGCGTGTAAGTCTTGCCAAAGCTGCCCGTGCCGCCCGTGATAAGCACATTTTTGCCCTCAAACATCGCCCGTCCTTTTTTGTGAATTTTTTCGCTTTCTGCCCTTAAATTTGCTCGAAATTTGCGTGAATTTTAGCGCGAAAAAGTAAAGAAACACTAGCGAATTTGGGGACGCATTTCATTTTGCCAAATTTTATGGCAAAAATTCACGCATTTTTGTGAATTTTTTGTAAAATTTGCCAAATTTTATGGCGAAAATTCACGGAATTTGCCCTAGTTTTGTCATTCTGAGCCTGCGTTAGCAGGCGAAGAATCCACACTTTAAACAAAAGATGACTTTAAGGCTGTGGATTCTTCCCCCTTCCCCTTCACTTCGTTCAGGGTCAGGGTCAGAATGACGAGTGGGCGAAAATTCACGCAATTTAACGCTGTGAAATTTAGCCCAAATTTAAGGCGAAATTTAAACCAAAAAAACCAAAGGAAACACAATGCAAATCGCAGATTTTGACACCGCAAAGCGCGTATTTATCATAGCTGAACTCTCGGCAAACCACGCGGGCAGCCTTGAAACCGCCCTTAAAAGCGTGGTAGCCGCCAAGAAAGCCGGCGCAGACGCCATCAAAATCCAAACCTACACCGCAGATAGCCTCACACTCGATAGCGACAAGGACGACTTTGTGATAAAGGGCGGACTTTGGGGCGGGCGGCGATTTTACGAGCTTTATGAGGCTGCCAAAACGCCTTATGAATGGCACGAGGCGATTTTCAAAGCCGCGCAAAATGAGGGGCTGATTTGCTTTTCAAGCCCTTTTAGCGAGTGCGATTTGGCGTTTTTGCGTGAATTTAACCCTCCGGCTATGAAAATCGCGTCCTTTGAGGCGAATGACGAGCATTTTTTGCGCCTAGTTGCGCGTGAAAAAAAGCCCACGCTGCTTTCAACGGGCATAGCCGCGGATGACGAGCTGACAAGGGCTGTGCAGATTTTTAGCGAGGAAAACACCCCACTAATGCTGCTAAAATGCACCTCATCCTACCCTGCCCCGCTTGAAAGCCTGAATTTACGGGCTATTGCCACGCTTAAAGAGCGTTTTGGAGTAGAAGTGGGGCTGAGCGACCATAGCTTTGGGCTTACCGCGCCTGTGATGGGCGTGGCACTTGGGGCGCGGGCGATAGAAAAGCATTTTATGCTCGATAAAAGCATAAAAAGCGAGGACAGCGCGTTTAGCTTGGATTTTGAGGAATTTAAAACTATGGCAGCGGCGGTGCGCGAGGCGGAAAAAGCCTTGGGGGATGGGGCTTTGCGCCTTGATGAAAGGGTGCTAAAAAACCGCGAATTTGCCCGCAGCCTTTATGCGAGTGTGCCCATCAAAAAGGGCGAGGCATTTACGGCGCAAAATGTGCGCAGCGTGCGCCCTAGTTTCGGGCTGCATCCTAAATTTTATGGCGAAATTTTAGGCAAAAAGGCTTTGCGCGACATAGACTTCGCCGAAAGGCTTACTGAAAGCGATTTGGGGTGAATTTGCATTGAATTTTGAGCGTTTTTTAAGCAAAAATTCTTCAAAAATTTACGCAAATTCATCTCAAAACCCTTACGCTTACAAACGCCTCGGCATAAGGCACGCCCACTCTCACGCCGTGATATTTGGCGTTTAGCTCGATGTTTTCAAGGCTTCTAGGGTGTGGAAACTCGCAAAGCTCGGATTTATAAAGGCTCATCGCTTGGATTTTGCTTTGCAAAGTGGTGCTGATGTCAAAGTAAAAATTCGGGCAAAAGCTCAGCGGGTAGTTGAATTCAGTGGATGAAATAACCTCAAAGCTGTAAAATTCACGCACGCTTTGCCCTTTTAGGCAGCGAGTGGCGGTGAGTGCGGCTTTGAATGTCATTTGGTGGTCGATATTTAAGTCCCTTTCATAATGCGTGAAGATGACACTTGGGCGCAACCTCGACACCACCTGCTCCACAGCCTTTACGATGTCAAGCAAATGCGCGCTGTCAAAGCGGTTGTCGGCGAAATTCGCACGAAAAACCTCTCTAATGCCTATAAGTTCGTTTGCCTTGGCGCATTCTTGCTCCAAAATGTCCATTTCTCGCCCAAAGTCCTGCCCCTGCTCGCCGCGGCTCGTCTTGCCCTCGCCCAAAATCAGCGTATAGCCCTCAAAGCCCTCATTTATGAGCCTTGCAGCCGTGCCAAAGCAGCCCAGCACCTCATCATCAGGGTGCGCGGCGATGATTAGAAATTTATTTTTCATTGATTACGAACCTCCCGGTGATTTTATTTTTGCCAAGCCTTGCCCTGCCTAGTTTTAGCGTGAATTTTCCAAGTCTAACAAAGGCTTTTGGGTAGCTTGGCGCGTCAAGCATTCTTATGAAGTCATAAATTTGGCGCAAATTTGGGCTTTTTAGGCTTAAAAGTTCGCTTTGTGCGGGCGTGCGCCTTTTAAACACCACCGCTTCGCCTTTTTGTGGCTTTAATCGTGGCTCGTGTGCTAAAATATGGGGTATCATCTCGTTAAAAATGATGAAAGATGCCTTTTTATAGAGCTTTTTGGCACTGCCGCGGCTCAAATCAAATTTGCGTTTGAGATAAATGTCGCCAGCATCCAGCTGCGCTGTGATGGCTAGTGCGTTGATGTTTATGCGGTAAATGCCCCGCTCGATGTGGTTTTGCAGCGGCGAACCCCCACGCCCAAAGGGTAAATTCGCCTCGTGAAAGCCCACGCATTTGTAGTTTGCGTAAATTTCTTGTGGGATTATGTGCGAAAAATGCGGGAAAAATATCCACGCAGGGTTTAAAGCGTGAATTTTTGAGATATTTAGCTCATCTTTCATTAAATGAAAGCTGAATTTTGGGCATTTTGAGGGCAGAATTTTAAAATTTTTAAAATTCCATTTTTTGCTGGTAACTACGAGTATATCGC
>CAVJSG010000006.1:20405-21921 GCA_963651895.1 Campylobacteraceae bacterium | reverse complement strand
TTCGTAAATTTTATTCTTAATCGCCACGCCGTCTTTGTTTTTGCCTGTGCCTGCGGTTTGTTTTTTATCGCCTGCCTCCGCATACGGCGGATTTATGAAAATTATCAAATTTTTGCGTGAATTTTCGTCCTTTAAAATGCCTTGCAAACTCTGCGGCAGGGGCGATTTTTTAAGGATATTGCCTTTATCGCCCACTATGTCAAAAAATTCATCGTTTAGAAAATCAAACTCAAAGATATGATTTTCAAGCAAGGCGCCCTCTTTGGCGTAGAGTTCTCGCATAATCTCCACATCGGCTTTGTCAAGCGTGGAGGCGTAGATTTGGGCTGGCTTTTGGGGAAGTCCGCGCAGCAAATTGCCCGTGCCTGCCGCGCAGTCCCAAATCATACAATCCTCAAAGGCTGAATTTAAGGCAGTTGAGAGATAGTGCTGAGCCTTTTGCACCCAAAGTTGTGGGGTGAAAAAAGCGCCCTTGCGCTCTCTAATGTCCATAGGCACGAGATAGTCGCGCCTTTCTAAAATGTAGTCCCAGTAGTCCTCTTTGGGCGGGCGTTCGTAAAGTCTCCAAAAGGCTTTGTGGGCGGCGGCGTTGTCTTTGAAGGTGAATTCTGTGAAGTTAAATGAACTTGAATTCGCCCTTTTTTCGAGCTTTACCTTGTAAAAATCGCTTTGAAGCAAGATGCGTAGGGTCTTTGCGAGGGTTATGTTGTCGTTGCTTAATAAATCCGCCAAGAAAAAATCCGCGCTCAAAATGTCTGGCTTTTCAGCCTCCCAGTCTATGCTGATGCTTGGTGCTACGGCGTCTAGCCATTTGTAGTAAATGTGCTTGAAGTTGTCTTTGGTGATTTGGAGTTTGGAAATTTGGTCGTTTTCAAGGGTGAGATTTGCCTTGATGAAGGATTTTAGGGCGGGGTTTGGTTTTAAATTCAGGGCTTTTGTGGCTGAATTTGCTGTGGGGTGTGAATTTTTGGCTGAATTTGAATTTGCAGCGTGTTCGGCGTGGGCTGTGGTGTCGGCGAAATAAAAAAGCAAGTTCTCGCTTTCAAGCAAGGCTTTGCTTTCGTTGTAGAGTGCTTTGAATTCGGGCGTGGCGTGGTTGCTGGGCGTAACTTGCCAATTAAAGTCGCTTTTGTCGAAAAAGGGGGAGATTTTGTGGTAGGGCAAAAAGGCGATTTTCTCGCAGTCAAAGGCGCACAAAAACACGGGCGGCAGCTCGTTGGCGAAGGTTTTTTCCTTGCCTATGGTTAAAATTAACTGCACCAAACTTGCGTAAATGTCCGCCCTGCCTTTCTTTGCCTCGCCCCAAATGAAGTGTATGGCGGTGTCGCTGGGCTTTTCTTTAAGGCTAACGCAAAAATCTATGCGCCCTAAAATGCGCGTGGTGTCGTAAATTTTCTCGGCGAAAAAGTCCTTTGCGACTTTGAGTTTAAGCTCTTCTTCGGGGATGGCGAGGGGATACATTTTCGTCCTTTTTTGACTTTTGGTTTGCAATCTAAATTTTTTGCGCCATTGTAGC
>CAVJSG010000006.1:8921-20395 GCA_963651895.1 Campylobacteraceae bacterium | reverse complement strand
AATTCACGCCAAAAAGCCAAACTAAAAACAAATTTTCAATTTTCCGCAAAAAATTTTTTAAATTTAAGCTTAATTAAATAAATTTATGCTACAATTTCAAAATCAATTCTTACAAAGGAGCAAAAATGGGCAAATTCGTAAATAGTGTCGATGAATTTTTCGACTACTGCAAGGCTAACGAGGTCGTGTTTATCGACTTTCGCTTCACGGATATGATAGGCACTTGGCATCATATCACCTACAACGCGGGCGTTATAGGCAGGGAGCACTTCGAGGAGGGCGTGCCTTTCGATGCTAGCTCGATTCACGGCTGGCAACCGGTGGAAAAATCGGATATGATTTTAAAGCCGGATGCGCAAAGTGCCTTCCTAGACCCCTTCACAGCGGACTCTACCATAGTCGTCTTTTGCGATGTCTATGACATTTACAAGGGGCAAATGTATGAAAAATGCCCACGAAGTATCGCAAAAAAGGCGATGGAGCACCTCAAAAACAGCGGCATCGCCGACACGGCTTACTTTGGACCCGAAAATGAATTTTTCGTGTTTGATAGCGTGAAGATTGTCGATAACATACACTGCGCAAAGTATGAAATAGACAGCGAAGAGGGCGAGTGGAATGACGACAAAGACTTCGTGGATGGCTACAACACGGGGCATCGCCCGCGCACAAAGGGCGGGTATTTCCCAGTCCAACCCATCGATAGTATGGTGGATTTGCGCTCTGAGATGGTGCAAACCCTGCAAAAAGTGGGGCTTGAAACCTTTGTCCATCATCACGAAGTCGCGCAAGGACAGGGCGAAATCGGCGTGAAATTCGGCACTCTCGTGGAGGCGGCTGACAATGTGCAAATCTACAAATATGTCGTGCGGATGGTGGCACACCTTAACGGCAAGACGGCGACCTTTATGCCAAAGCCCCTCTACGGCGACAATGGCAACGGAATGCACGTGCATATGAGCCTTTGGAAAGGTGGCGTGAATTTATTTTATGATAAAAACGGCTACGGCTCGCTTAGCGAAACCGCCATCCACTACATAGGCGGGGTTTTGGGGCACGCAAGAAGCGTGGCAGCCTTTACAAATCCAAGCTCGAATTCATACAAGCGGCTAATTCCGGGCTTTGAAGCGCCATCCATCCTCACCTACTCGTGCCAAAATCGCAGTGCGAGCTGCCGCGTGCCTTACGGAGCGGGCAAGAATTCAGCCCGCATCGAGATGCGCTTTCCTGACAGCACCTCAAATCCATACTTGGCGTTTGCAAGCCTCTTAATGGCGGGGCTTGACGGCATCAAAAACAAGACAAAGCCCGTGGGACCGATGGATGAGAATCTTTTCGCCCTGCACCTTGATGAGATACGCGAAAAGGGCATCGAGCAGCTGCCCCACACCCTGCGCGGCAGCCTCGAAGCACTCATTCGTTACAACTCTTACCTCAAACCCGTGATGAGCGACACTTTCATTGATGATTATCAGCACCTTAAATTTGAAACGCAGGTGTGGCCGGTGGAAGCACGCCCTACGGCTTATGAGTTTAAGACTTGTTACTCGTGCTAATGGCGGGACTGCCGCTTGCGGCGATAAATTGATTTTTCGCGAACTCGGCAGACTACTATATGTCTAGCCTTGCTCGCTAAAATCAATTTCTCATCCACAACCCTCAGCCCAAATGGGCGACTTTTATTTTGGTGCTTTTAATAAATTTTGGTGTAAATTTTAATCAAAAATTCGTGCCCAAATGCCGTCATTGCGAGTAGCTTTTATAAAAAACCGCGTGGCAATCCATAACGTGCGCAGTGTATTTTTAGGCAAAAATTTATCCCACAAAAGTTTTTAACCCTTGTTGATTTGAAATTTATAAATTTTTTATTATAATTACACTTTATAAAGCAAAAATTTTCAAGGACAAGCGATGACACAAGAAGAATTAGACGCTTTGATGAAAATCGGCGAAGAGCTTGAAAGCGATGATGAAGCCGATGACAAGGGCGTGGGCGAGGCAAAAAGTGGCGAAAATGCTGATTTTAAAGATAATGGCGAGATGAAAAACAGCACAAATGCCGATTTTAAAGCCGATAGTGCGGCGAAAAATGGTGCGGATGCCCTGAATTTAGCCACAAATTCAGCCGCAGATAGTGCGGATGAGCCTGAAATCAGCACTTGGTCGCCCCCACCTCCGAGCAAAGAGCATAAAGTCGTGCATCAGCTCGATGAGGTTACGCGAGATAGCGAAGAAAAGGCTATCGAGATGATGGATAGGCTTGAAAATATCGGTAAATTCTTTAACCAAATCGAAATCGCCCTTGAAAATATCAAGGCAAATGTGGAGAAAAACAAAGAAACCTTCACCGCGCTAAACGCCAAATTTCCACACATTCAAACCTTTCAAACCGCGCTAGATGCTAGCAATAAGAGCTTAGAAGAGAGTGAGGGCATTTTCAAGCTCTTGCAGCAGGGGCAGGACGAGGTTTTCACCTCGATGGATGCGATGCAGTATCAGGACATTCATCGCCAAAAAATCGAGCGTGCCATCAATGTGATGCGAGCGCTGAACCGCTATATGAACTCGCTTTTTGACAGCAGTATCGATGATAGCAAACGCGTGTCAAGTGCCGTTTATATCGCGGGGGACGGCAAAAATGATGTCGTGGATAACGATGATATAGAGAATCTAATCGCAAGTTTGAGGCAAAATAAGTGAAATTTAGGGCTTTTGAGTGTAAATTTAGGGCAAAAATGCTGAAATTTTGGGCGTTTGAGATGAAATTTACTAAAAAAATGGGCGAAAATTCAGCCGAAAAAGCCGAAAATTTAAAATTTTCAAGGCAAATTTTGTGTTTGTTGAATTTCAGCGTGGCGTTTTTTGCGGCGGCTTTTTTTAAGGCGGCGCAAAAGCCCATTTTCAAGGCGGCGCGAAACCCTACCACAAAGCTGAATTTACCGCTAAATTCAACCAAAAATTCAAAATTTTTTCCAAGGCAAAATTCGTGCTAACGCCCCAAATCATCGCTCCGGCGGGAAATTTTATCAAGCTTAAAATCGCCCTTGCTTATGGCGCGGATGCCGTGTATGCGGGCGTTAGGGACTTTTCGCTACGCGAGCGCAGTGCGCGTGAGTTTAGCTACGAGAGCTTTGAGCAAGCCATAAAATACGCCCACGAACGCGAAAAAAAGGTGTTTGTAACGATAAACGGCTTTCATTTTAGCACGCAGCTTGAACGCCTGAAAAAGCACATTTTGAAACTAAAAGCGATGAAGCCCGATGCCTTCATAGTGGCGAGTTTAGGGGCTGTGCGGCTTGCGCGTGAAATCGCCCCGCAAGTGCCGCTTCACATTTCCACGCAGGCAAATGTGCTAAATTACTTGGACGCCCAAGCCTACAAGGATTTGGGAGCAAGTCGCATCGTCATCGCCCGAGAATTAGGGCTTAAAGACGCGCAGATGATAAAAGATGCTTGCGACATCGAGCTTGAAGCCTTTGTGCACGGCTCAATGTGCTTTGCCTACTCGGGTCGCTGCCTCATAAGTGCGGTGCAAAGCGGCAGACAAAGCAACCGCGGAAGTTGCGCGAATGACTGCCGATTTTCCTACGAACTTTACGCAAAAAGCGATGAAAACGGCGCACTTTTTCGCATAAATGAAAACGAAAACGGCACGCACATTTTTAATTCAAAGGACTTAAATTTGAGCGCGCACATCGAGCAAATAATGAAAGCGCAGTGCATAGACGCCTTTAAAATCGAGGGGCGCACCAAAAGCGAATACTATGTCGCCTTGACCTCGCGCACCTATAAAATGGCGGTTTTAGACGCCTTAAAGGGCGAATTTAGCGCGCAAAAATATCAAAAAGAAACGGCAACCCTAAAAAATCGCGGCTTTACGGATGGTTATTTAGTGGCTCGTCCGCTCGAAAAAGCCGACACGCAAAACCTCGCCACGAGCCTAGAAAACGGCACTCATCAGGTGTGCGCTATGAGCGAGGATGGCGAGTTTTTAAGGTGCAAGGGCGTGATAAAAATGGGCGAGGAATATGAAATAATGTCCCCGCTTAATGCTAAAATCGAGCTTTGCGAGAATGAGGCGGGCTTAATTTATAGCCAAAATGGGCGATATTTCGTGCGTTTTAAGAAAATTTGCGCAAAAAATGGCAAGGAATTTGGCGAAATTCACAGCGGCAATGAAAATGAAATAAAGCTGCCATCGCACTTGCCTGAATTTAGCTTTTTAAGAAAGGAGCTTTGATGGACTTTGTAGGCATTATAATGGGCTCAAAGAGCGATTATGAGGCGATTTGCGCCGCTTGTGAGGTGCTTGAAAAATTTGGCGTGAAATACGAGATGATTATCAGCTCGGCACACAGAAGCCCTGCTAGAACGGCATCTTATGTGGTAGAGGCTGAAAAAAGGGGTGCTAGAGTTTTCATCGCAGCGGCTGGAATGGCAGCGCATTTAGCAGGCGCAATTGCTGCAAACACCACAAAGCCCGTGCTTGGCGTGCCTATGAGTGGCTCAAACCTCGCTAGTATGGACGCTCTTTTTTCCACAGTGCAAATGCCACGGGGCATTCCCGTGGCGACTCTCGCCATAGGCAAGGCGGGTGCGGCAAATGCGGCTTATTTGGCGGTGCAAATTTTGGCTTTAAATGATGAAAATTTAGCGGCGGCATTGCAAGATGAGCGCAAAGCCCAAGAAAACAAGCTTATAGAAGACTCAAAAAGCATAGAAAGGCTATTATAAGGGGGTTAGAATGCAGGCGTATTTGGAGATAGGCGAATTTTGCAAGCTCGTGCATTTGGGCGAGGATGTCGTCAAGGGTATGATGGCGAATGGCTCGCTGGATTTTAAGGAAGAGGACGGCAAAATCTACATTGAAGCGAGTCAGGGCACTTTCTCTGTCGTGCCAAAGGGCAGTGGCGAGCCTGTGAGCGCGATGAGTTTGGCAGGCGAGAGTTTTGTGGAAAAGACCATAGGCACGATTTTGAGCCTACACGAAAAGGTGCTTGACGCCAAGGACGAGACGCTTGAAACGCTTAAAAATGAGAACAAATTTCTCAAAGATGTGCTCTACTCTATGCAAGAAATTTACGATGAGGACCGCAAAACCATCGACATTCTCAACGAGCAACTCGCGCGGGCGCAAGAGGAAGTGGAGTTTATGAAGCGCAAATACAAGCTAATGTGGAACAAAGCCGTGGATAACTTCACGCAAGGCAAGGCGGGCGCGGACTTGGGAGATGGGAATTCGGCTTTAAATTTGGCGGGAAATTTGGCAAATTCTAGCGGAAATTCAAATTTGGGGGCGGAAAATTTAGCAAATTCAGCCCAAAACGCTGAAAATTCTAGCGCGGCAAATTCGGCGCAAAATTTGGCAAATTCTAGTGAAAATTCAGCCCAAAACGCTACAAATTCAAATTCAGCGGCGCAAAATTCACCCCAAAATGTGAATTCTGCGGAAAATTCTGCTCAAAATTCAAACGCGGCGGCGGAAAATTCTGCAAATTCAACCCAAAACCCCGAAAATTCAGCAAGCGAGGGGGCAAAATGACTTTCTCGCAAATTATCTTAAATTTACAAAATTTCTGGCAAAGCAAGGGCTGTGCGATAATGCAGCCCTATGATATGCCCGCAGGTGCTGGCACCTTTCACCCAGCGACCTTCTTGCGAAGCCTTGACAGCAATCCTTGGGCGGCTGCTTATGTCGCGCCAAGTCGCCGCCCTAGCGATGGGCGTTATGGGGAAAACCCAAACCGCCTAGGCGCCTATTATCAATTTCAAGTGCTAATCAAACCAAGCCCTGATAACGCGCAAACGCTTTATTTGCAGAGCTTGGAGGCTTTGGGGCTAAATTTAAAAAACCACGACATTCGCTTCGTGGAGGACAACTGGGAGAGCCCAAGCCTTGGTGCGTGGGGCTTGGGCTGGGAAGTGTGGCTGGATGGTATGGAAGTTACGCAATTTACCTACTTTCAACAAGTCGGCGGCATCGCTGTGAAGGACATTAGCGTGGAGATAACCTACGGCTTGGAGCGGCTGGCTATGTATTTGCAAGATGTTAGCAGCGTATATGACATAGTTTGGAGCGAATTTGAGGGCGTAAAAGTCCTATACGGCGATGTTCATAAGCGCAGCGAATTTGAGTATAGCCACTACAACTTCGAGCTAAGCTCGGTTGAGCGGCTTAACGCGCAGTTTGAAAACGCCTACAAAGAGTGCCAAGCGGTGCTAGAAAGGGGATTTGCGCTGCCTGCTTATGACTACTGCTTGCTTGCGGCGCATACTTTTAATTTACTAGACGCTCGTGGGGCGATTAGCGTAACGCAAAGGCAGGATTATATGCTGAAAATTCGGGAGTTATCAAAGAATTGTGCTGAAATTTACACCCAAAGCGAGCAAAGTAAATGAAACTTGCTGAAATTTATGAATTTTTAGACGCCCTCAGCCCCTTTGAAACGCAGGCAAGCTGGGATAATAGCGGGCTTTTGCTGGGGGATTTTGAGGATGAGGTAAGCCAAATTTATCTCGCCCTTGATTTGGATGAAAATTTGGTGCGAAACGGCGAGCGAAATTCGCTTTTCATTACCCATCATCCCTTGATTTTCAAGCCTTTGAGAGATTTAGCGGGTGGCAAATACCCTAAAAAACTGCTTAAAATGATGATGGCAAAAAACCAAAGCCTTATAGCAATGCACACAAACTATGATTTAAGCCATTTAAATGCCTATTTTACCGAGCAGGTTTTGGGGCTAAAAATCGTAAGCCACGATGAATTCATAATTTATGCTGATATAAATATGAAATTCAGCGAATTTTTGGGCTTTGTGAAAGAAAAACTAAATTTAAACCCTGTGAAATTCACATTTGCAGGCAAAGAGAGCGTAAAAAGGCTCGCTATTTGCACGGGTAGCGGTGGGGATTTGATATCAAATGTCCAAGCAGACGCGTTTTTAAGCGCGGATTTTAAATATCATCAAGCAGTAGAGGCATTTTGCAATGGCTTATCCCTCGTGGATGTAGGACACTACGAGAGTGAAAGCTGTTTTGCAAAATCTTTGGCAAAACACTTGCAAAATTTGCCTATAAATGTTAAAATGTGCATTTGCAAAAATCCATTTGACTACTTTTGAGGGGAAAATGATGAACAAATACCTAGAACAACTCGTTGCCCTGTCGCAGATTGACACGGATATAGACGGCTTTGAGCCCAAAATTCAGGCGATTTCAAAGCCCTTAAAGGACGCAAAGCGCAAGATAGAGAAGCTTCAAGCGCAGATTGAGAACTATGATGCCGAGATAAAGGAGCTTAAAACGCAGCAAGTAGGCGCAAACTCCCATATCAGCGAGTTTTCAGAGAAAATCGCCGACATAGCCAAAAAAGTCGCCGCTGTGAAAACCGAAAAGGAGGCAAACGCCCTTAAACTCGAAGAGGACATCGCCCGCGAGCAGCTAGATGCGGCAAATGAGGAGATAAACAGGCTTGATAAAATTTTGGCAAGCAAAGAGGACTTTAAGAAAGAAAGTGCGGAGCAGAAAAGCAAGGAAGAAAGCGCGCTAGAAACACTTAGCAAGGAGATAAACGCCCAAGTAGCCGTGCTTGAAAAGGAGCGAGGTGCCGTGGATGAGCGTAAAAACAAGCTTTGCGCACAGATGAATCAAAAGATTTTAAGCTTTTATCAAAAAATTCGCAAATGGGCGAAAAACACCGCCGTAGTGCCCGTGCGCAAGCAAGCCTGCTATGGTTGCTTTATGAAAATCTACGACAAAACCTATTTGGCGATACTCAAAGGCGAGGAAATCGTTACCTGCCCGCATTGTGGGCGCATTTTGTTTAAGGAGCCTGAAAGTGCCGAGCAAAAGGCAGCTAGTGAGGCGCAAAAGCCTGCTAAAAAGGCGGCTAGTGGCGAAAAAGTCTCTTTAAAATCCGCCCAAAAGGCTGTTGTCGCCGAAAAAACAGCCACAAAAGCCGAGAGCAAGGCTATTTTAGATGAAAAAGCCGCGCAAAATGGGGCTGAAAACGCTGCTGAAAATTCAGCCCAAAACCAAGGCGCACAAGAGCTTTGATAGCATTTTACTTCATCTTATCGTGGTGTGTGTGGGCTTTGTGCGCTCTGCCGCTTTTGCTAGTGTCCTTTGTTAGCAAAAAGCACGCGCAAAGCTTTAAGGCTAGGTTTTTTTTATGGCGTAATGCTCGCCAAGTCCCAGCAGAGGTGCATTTTCACTCTTGTTCCTTTGGCGAAGTGCGAGCCATTGTGCCTTTGACGCGTGAATTTAACAGCCGAATTTCAGTCATAACCCAAACGGGCTTTGATGAGGCGAAAAAATTCACAAAATCCGTAAATTTTTTGCCCTTTGAAAACCTGCTGCCGCTGTGGTTTGCGCCGTGTAAAGTCCTAGTCGTCTTTGAGGCTGAACTTTGGCTAATGCTTTTTTGTGTCGCAAAAAAAAGAGGCGCGAAAACCCTTTTAATAAATGCTAGAATCTCCGAAAAATCCTATCCAAAATACCAAAAATTCGCCTTTTTATACCGCAAAATCTTTTCTTATATCGATGAAATCTACGCTCAAAGCGAGGCGGACAAGGCTAGGCTTGAAAATTTGGGCGCGCGAAACATTAAGGTGCTTGGAAATATCAAAGCTGCCGTGCCTGCAAAGCCAAGTAAGGCTTATAGCAAGCCAAATTCAAGGCTTATAATCTTTGCTAGCACGCACGAGGGCGAGGAGAGCTTGCTTTTAGCAAATTTCAGCCTCGCAAAGTCCCAAAAACTCATCATCGCCCCACGCCACCCTGAAAGATTTGAAGCAGTGGCAGGGCTTGTGAGGGATTATGCAGCGGCAAATTCGCTGAATTTCGCTCGTTTTAGCGAGTTAAATTTAAAAAATTTAGACTTAAAAAGCGAATTTAAGGCTGATATTTTGCTGCTTGACACCCTAGGCGAGCTTGTGAATTTATACGCCATTTGCGATGTAGCCGTGCTTTGCGGCTCATTCGTGCAGGGCATAGGCGGGCACAACCCCGTAGAAATCGCGGCTTTTAACAAGCCCATCATCTCAGGCGAATTCATACATAATCAAATCCCCCTTTATGAAAGCGTGAGCGGAGTGCGATTTTGCAAGGATTTGCGCGAATTTAATGCGTTAGTGCAAAGTCACAACGAAAAAACAAATTTAAAAAACAAAGTCGATTTAAGCCCCATTTTATCGAGCATCAAAGGGGGTTTAAATGCTTGAAAAAGCCTACAAAATCCTTGCTAGGCAGGAAAAAATTTCAAACAATGTCGCCAAAGAGCTAATTGACGGGGGTTTTGTCTTTGCAAATGGCAAAAAAGTGCCTATTGCCCGCACTTTACTCGGCGAAAATTCACGCTTTATCGTCAAAAAACCCCAAAAATCAAGGCTCATTTTCGAGGATGAGCGCATAATCGCCGTCAATAAGCCCTTTGGCAAGGTTAGCGAGTCTTTGGAAAAAGAATTTGGCGCAAAGCTGCTAAATCGCCTAGATAAAGAAACCAGTGGGCTTATCCTGCTTTACAAGGATGAGAATTTTCGCGCGGCTTGCATAGAGGAATTTAAAAGGCAAAGGGTGCATAAAGCCTATATAGCGATAGTTGAGGGCATTTTGAGCGAGCAAATGTCCATAAATGAGCCGATTTTAACGCTCAAAAGTAAGCAAGGGGCGTTTAGTAGGGTTAGCAAAGAGGGCTTAGCTGCGCAAAGCACGCTCACACCGCTACTTGTAAGCGGCAAAAAAACCCTCATCAAAGCTCTCATCGCCACCGGGCGCACTCATCAAATTCGCGTGCATTGTGCCTACGCTAAGCACGGCATCATAGGCGATGAAAAATACGCCAAAATCCCCGCCAAAAGAATGTTTTTGCATAGCTTTGAGCTTGGAATTTTAGGCTATAATTTCAGGGCAAATTTGGACGAAAGTTTCAACGAATTTGGTTTTGAGGTGAAAAATTTGCAAATTTAAGCAAGTTTTGTGTAAAATAAGGCTTTTAAAACGGCAGAAAGGTTAAAAAGTGTTCGAACTCATCGGCGATTCGTTTAAATCGGCTATCAACAAGTTGCGCGCAAAAGACGATGAAAAGGCGCTTGCAAACGCCTTGGAGACGCTCAAAAAGGCTCTGTTAAAGGCTGATGTGCATCACAAGGTCGTCAAGGACTTGCTAGAAGCGGTGCAGAGCGATGTCAAGGCTAGCGGCATAGGGCAGAAGCACTTTCTAGCAGCCATTCGCGCGAATTTGGAGCGAATTTTAACCGCTACTGGCAAAAATCAAGGCTTTGTTTATGCGCCCAAGCCCCCCACGGTGGTGCTTTTGTGCGGTTTGCAGGGCGGGGGCAAAAGCACGAGTGCGGTAAAACTTGCAAATTATTTAAAACTTCGCCAAAAAAAGGTTCTAATCGCCGCTTGCGATTTGCAACGCCTTGCGGCTGTGGAGCAGTTGAGACAACTTTGCGCGGCAAATGAAATCGAGCTTTGTTGTTTGGAAAATGAAAAAAACGCGCAAAAAGTGGCTGAATTTGCGCTAAAAAGGGCAAGGGACGAGCTTTTTGATGTGCTAATAGTCGATACTGCGGGGCGTTTAGCCATAGATGAGCCCTTGATGAATGAGCTAGTGGGCATTAAGGCGGCTTTAAAGCCTGATGAAATTTTTTATGTAGCGGACGCGATGAGTGGGCAGGATGGCGTGAAAACTGCGGCAAATTTTGATGAGCGTTTGCAAATTAGCGGCGTGATTTTAAGCAAATTTGACGCGGACACCAAGGGCGGCATCGCACTTGGCATAGCCCGTCAGCTAGGCGTGCCACTGCGTTTTGTGGGCGTGGGCGAAAAGGTGGCGGATTTGGAGGTTTTTATCCCTGAACGCATAGTCTCGCGCATTATGGGCGAGGGCGATTTGGCGAGTTTGGCTGAGAAAACCGCCGCCGTCATCGATGAAAAAGAAGTCAAAAAAATGAGTTCGAAAATCAAAAAGGGCGAGTTTAACTTTGATGATTTTTTGGCGCAAATGGAGAGTATGAAAAAGCTAGGCTCGATGAAATCGCTTTTGGGGATGATTCCGGGGATGTCGAATTTGGCAAATCAAATGAAGGATTTTGACCTTGAAAATTCCAAAGAAATGGTGCATATAAGGGCGATGATTTCCTCTATGACGCCAAAGGAGCGGCAAATGCCAAGCCTGCTAAACAACTCGCGCAAGGCTCGCATAGCCGCTGGTGCGGGGCTGTCGCAGGTGCAGGTGAACCGTTTTTTCAAGCAGTTTGAAAATGTGGCGCGTATGGCAAAACGCTTTTCGGGCAAGGGCGGCGTGCAGAATTTGATGTCTATGATGGGCGGTGCGAGGGGTTTTGGCAGATGATAGCGAAAATTTAAAAAATTAGGATAGAATTTGCAAATTTAAATGAATTTTAAAGAAAATTTAGAAGTCAAAAATACCAAAAAAATGAAATAGATTTTCAAAATGAAACGAATTTTAC